>DATICH010000150.1:0-7645 GCA_035456885.1 Methyloceanibacter sp. | reverse complement strand
CAGCAAGCCGGACCCCGAGAAAGTCTCGGCCTATGAATGCGGCTTCGACGCCTTCGACGACGCCCGTATGAAATTCGACGTGCGCTTCTACCTGGTGTCGCTTTTGTTCATTATCTTTGATTTGGAGGTCGCGTTTCTGTTCCCCTGGGCCGTGGCCTTCAAGGACGTTGGAGCGTTGGGCTTTTGGGCGATGATGGTGTTTCTCGCCATTTTGACCATCGGCTTCATATATGAATGGCGGAAAGGCGCGCTGGAATGGGATTGATTCCCGACCCCAAATTCGAGCAGGAGGGCAAGTCCGGCGGCATCATTACACCGGGCGCCACCAGCTTCGGCCTGTTCTCCGATGAGCTCGCCGACAAGGGCTTTCTGCTCACCACCGCCGACGATCTGATCAATTGGGCGCGCACAGGCTCCTTGATGTGGATGACCTTCGGGCTTGCCTGCTGTGCGGTGGAAATGATGCAGGCCTCGATGCCGCGCTACGATCTGGAGCGTTTCGGCTTCGCCCCGCGCGCGAGCCCGCGTCAATCCGACGTGATGATCGTCGCCGGCACTCTGTGCAACAAGATGGCACCGGCCCTGCGCAAGGTCTACGACCAGATGCCGGAGCCGCGCTACGTCATCTCCATGGGGTCGTGCGCCAATGGCGGCGGCTACTATCACTACTCCTACTCGGTGGTGCGCGGCTGCGACCGCATCGTGCCGGTCGACATTTATGTCCCCGGCTGCCCGCCGACGGCCGAGGCGCTGGTCTATGGCGTGCTCCTGTTGCAGAAAAAGATCAGGCGGACCGGCACCATCGAGCGCTGATCTGTCGCCGTTTTTCCTGGAGACTTGATGGGCGAAGGTCTTGACAAGCTCGCCGCTCACCTCGGTGATCGCCTCGGAGCGAAGTTGTTGGCCTCGCAAATCGTGCTTGGCGAGCTGACCATCGAGGTCGGCCGTGACGATATTCCCGAGGCGATGACTTTGTTGCGCGACGACCCGCAGTGCCGGTTCGGCTGCCTGATCGATATTTGCGGCGTCGATCGCCCCGAACGGGAGGAGCGCTTCGACGTTGTCTACCACCTATTGAGCCCGTGGCTGAACCAACGCATTCGCGTTCGCACCAAGACCGATGCCGCGAGCCCGGTGCCGAGCATCGTTCCGCTGTTTCCGGGTGCCGACTGGTTCGAGCGTGAGGCCTACGACCTTTACGGCATTCTGTTTGCCGGTCATCCCGATTTGCGCCGGCTGCTCACCGACTACGGCTTCCAGGGCCATCCCTTGCGCAAGGACTTTCCGCTCACCGGCTTCGTCGAACTCCGCTACGACGACGAGCTGAAGCGCGTGGTCTATGAGCCGGTCAAGCTGATGCAGGAATATCGCAGCTTCGATTTTCTTTCGCCCTGGGAAGGCATGGACACCGCCATCCCGGGCGACGAGAAGGCCGGCGAGGCGCCCGACCAGAAAGGCGACGCATGAAGCCGACCCTCAAACCTGGACTCAAGCACAGCTTCTCCTACATCGTGCCCGTGGAGAAGACCGTGCCGCATCTCTATCGCGAATCGCCCGAGCTTCAGGCGATGCCGGAAGTCTTCGCCACCGGCTTCATGGTCGGTCTGATGGAATGGACCTGCGTGCAACTGCTCAAGCCGCATCTCGACCAAGGGGAGGGCAGCCTCGGGGTGCACATCGATGTGGCGCACAAGGCCGCGACGCCGGTGGGCTTTACCGTCACGGTCAATACCGAGCTCGTCAAGCTGCGCGGGCCGCGTGCCCGGTTCAAGATCGTTGCCCATGACGAGGTGGACGAAATCGGCACCGGCATGCATGAGCGCTTCATCGTATCTTGGGACCGGTTCAATCGCGGCGTCGCCGTCAAAGCGGCCAAGGCCGGCAGCAAGGTCGACGCATGACGGTAGAAACGGACAGCGCGCGCGAAACAGATTCCGGCAAGCGCGAAGGCGACGACCGCAAATTCACCATCAATTTCGGCCCGCAGCACCCGGCGGCCCACGGCGTGCTCAGGCTCGTGCTCGAACTCGACGGCGAAGTAGTCGAGCGCGTCGACCCGCATATTGGCCTCTTGCACCGCGGCACCGAGAAGTTGATCGAGTATAAGACCTACCTCCAGGCGCTGCCTTATTTCGACCGGCTCGACTATGTCGCGCCGATGAATCAGGAGCATGCTTATTCTCTCGCGGTGGAGAAACTGGCCGGCGTTACCGTGCCGAAGCGCGGCCAGTTGATCCGAGTGCTCTATTCCGAGATCGGGCGCCTTCTGTCTCATCTCCTCAACATCACGACCCAAGCCCTCGATGTCGGCGCGCTAACACCGCCGCTCTGGGGGTTCGAGGAGCGCGAGAAGCTGATGGTGTTCTACGAGCGCGCATCTGGCAGCCGCATGCATGCGGCCTATGTCCGCCCCGGCGGCGTGCATCAGGACCTGCCGCCTGAGCTGGTCGCGGATATCTACGCCTTCTGCGATCCGTTCTTGAAAGTCTGTGACGACATCGAGGAGTTACTCACGGACAACCGCATCTTCAAGCAGCGTAATGTCGATATCGGCGTGGTGAAGCTCGAGGACGCTTGGGCGCGCGGCTTCTCCGGCGTCATGGTGCGCGGCTCCGGTGCTGCTTGGGACTTGCGCAAGGCGCAGCCTTACGAATGTTACGACGAACTCGAATTCGACATTCCGATCGGCAAGAACGGCGATTGCTACGACCGCTATCTCGTGCGCATGGAGGAAATGCGCCAAGCGGTGCGCCTCATGAAGCAATGTTGCGAGCGCCTGACCACCGAGCAGGGGCCCGTCACGGTTGAGAACCACAAGATGGTTCCCCCCAGGCGCGCCGAAATGAAGGCCTCGATGGAGGCCCTGATCCAACACTTCAAGCTCTATACCGAAGGCTATCACGTACCGAAGGGCGAGGTTTACGCCGCGGTGGAGGCGCCGAAGGGCGAGTTTGGCGTCTATCTCATTTCCGACGGCTCCAACCGGCCCTATCGCTGCAAAATTCGGGCGCCGAGCTTCGCCCATCTCGCCGCCATGGACTTCCTGTGCAAGGGCCATATGCTGGCCGACGTATCGGCCGTGCTCGGCTCGATCGACATTGTGTTTGGAGAGATTGACCGGTGACGACGGATTTCATGGCAAAGTCGGTCTTGATGCTGACCCTGGCCGGCGCTCTTGTTCTAGCCGTCACGGAGTTGCGGGCCGCACCGCAGTCGAGCCCGGAATCGGCCGGGCCCGAAGCGACGGAGGGTGGAGAGGCAAAGCCCGAAGCCGGGGAGCCCGCCAAGCCCGAGAACGGCACGCCAAAGCCAGAGACCCCGACCGCGGAGGCGCCCAAGCCGGATGACACGCCTGTATCGCTCGGCGAGCTGACCCGCGACGGCTTCGAGATTCATGCCACGGAATTCATTCCGGCCGAGGCGGTGACCCGCCAATCGGGAAAAGTATCTTCCGACGCCATCGTCGTGACGTTGCAGAAAACCACCGCGACCGCAGTTTGTTTTTACACGCTGAAGGCCTATGTGGGTAAGAAGCTGACTACGATTCCCGCCTGTACCGTTCACCGTTAGGAGAGCCTCGCGTCGGCTGGGCCAGAACCTTACGCGAGAAGAGAAGAAGCGAACCAATGAGCGTCCGCCGCCTCGCCGCCGAGCAGCCAGAGGGCTTCTGCTTCACGCCCGAAAATCTTGAATGGGCCAAAGCCCAGATCAAGAAATACCCGGAGGGACGCCAAGCCTCGGCCGTCCTGCCCATCCTTTGGCGCGCCCAGGAACAAATGGGCGGCTGGCTGCCGGAGCCCGCGCTGCGCTATGTCGCGGACCTGCTCGGCATGGCGCATATCCGCATCTACGAGATCGCCACGTTCTACACGATGTTCAATCTCGCGCCGGTCGGACGTTACTATGTGCAGGTGTGCGGCACGACGCCTTGCTGGCTCAGAGGCGCCAATGCGATCAAGGACACCTGCCGCGAACTGATCGGCGCGCCCGGCCATGTCACCGAGGACGGCCTGTTCTCCTGGACCGAGGTCGAATGTCTCGGCGCTTGCGTCAATGCTCCGGTGGCCCAAGTCAACAAGGACTATTACGAGGATCTCACGCCGGAGAGCCTCACTTCCATTCTTGAAGATCTGAAGGCCGGCCGACGCGTCACACCGGGTCCGCAGAATGGACGCCAAGCTTCCGCACCGCTCGGCGGCGCCAACACGCTGCTGGATGCCGCGCTTTATCGCCATGAGGAGCCGGACGATGCGGTGCCCGAGCCGGCGCTCGCCGACGCTGAACCGAAGAAGCCCGGTGCCGCCGCCAGTCGCCGCGAGCGGGCCGTGCCGAAGCCGCCGCTTGCCAAAGGGCGCAAACCAAAGACCAAATGATGCTGCAGGACAAGGACCGCATCTTCAAGAATCTCTATGGGCTGCACTCCTGGCGGCTGAAGGCCGCGCGCGCGCGCGGCGCCTGGGACGGCACCAAGGAGATCATCGCCCGCGGACACGACAAGATCATCGAGGAAGTGAAAGCCTCGGGCCTGCGCGGGCGGGGCGGCGCCGGCTTTCCCACCGGGCTCAAATGGTCCTTCATGCCGAAGCAGTCCGACGGCCGTCCCAGCTATCTCGTCATCAACGCGGACGAGTCCGAGCCCGGCACCTGCAAGGACCGCGACATCATGCGCCACGATCCGCAGCTCCTGATCGAGGGTGCGCTGCTCGCGTCTTTCGCCATGCGGGCGCATGTCTCCTACATCTATATCCGCGGCGAGTTCATCCGCGAGCGCGAGATCTTGCAGGCCGCGATCGACGAGGCCTATGACGCCAAGCTGATCGGTATGAACAACGTCAATGGCTGGGATTTCGAGCTTTATCTGCATCACGGGGCGGGCGCCTATATCTGCGGCGAAGAGACGGCGCTCCTCGAAAGCCTCGAAGGCAAGAAGGGCATGCCGCGGCTCAAGCCGCCATTCCCGGCCAATGTCGGGCTGTACGGCGCGCCGACCACCGTCAACAATGTCGAGACCATCGCCGTGGTGCCCGACATTTTGCGCAGGGGCGCGACGTGGTTCGCCTCGCTCGGCCGTCCCAACAATACCGGCACCAAGCTGTTCTGCCTCTCGGGCCATGTAAATAAGCCGTGCAATGTCGAGGAAGAGATGGGCGTGCCGCTGCGCGAACTGATCGACCATTACGCCGGCGGGGTGACCGGCGGCTGGGACAATCTCCTCGCGGTGATCCCCGGCGGCTCGTCGGTGCCCTGTATCCCGGGGAGCGAGTGCGACGACCTACCGATGGATTTCGACAGCTTGAAGGCGCTGAAGACCGGACTCGGCACCGCGGCGGTCATCGTCATGGACAAGTCGACCGACATCATCCGCGCCATCTCGCGGCTGTCTTATTTCTACAAGCACGAGTCTTGCGGCCAGTGCACGCCCTGCCGCGAAGGCACCGGTTGGATGTGGCGCGTACTCGAGCGCATGGCGCGCGGCGAGGCGGAGAAGAGCGAGATCGATATGCTGCTCGACGTGAGCTACCAAGTCGAAGGCCACACCATCTGCGCCCTCGGCGACGCGGCCGCCTGGCCGGTGCAAGGGTTGATCCGCCATTTCCGCCACGTCATCGAAGCCCGGATCGACGCGCGGGCCACCAAGCCGATCGCGCCTTCGGTGCCGGTGGCGGCGGAGTAGGCGCGTGCATGGCCTGGCTCTGGGACAATGCCTCGACAATCGCCACCGTGGTGATGGCAGCCGCGGCGGTCGTCGCGCTGATCTATGCACATCAGCAAATCTCGGAGGGGAGACGCGCCGAGCGCCGCGGCAACGCCTATGAATTGTGGCGAGAGACGCTGCGCTTCGCCTTCGACAACCCCAAGCTCTCGGATCCGACTTTGAAACTCGCCGAATTCGACTATCAGGACCTGACCATCGACGGCAGCCCGGAGCTGTTCCAGAAATACGAGCTCTATGTCGACACCATCCTTACCGCCAGCGAGGAAATTCTCGGCGTCGCCCCTACCAAGGAATGGGACGCGGCGGTGCGCCTTCAGCTCAAGTCGCACCGCGACTATTTGCTGTCGCCGCATTTCCAGAACTCGGGCTACCTTGAGCAGTACACGCCAAGGTTCCGGGACTTTCTCGGTGACGTTCTGGACCGGAAGACCGAAACATGACTCGCAAGTTGATCATAGACGGCAAGGAGCATGAGGTCCCGGCAGGCATCACCCTGATCCAGGCCTGTGAACTCGCCGGGATCGAGATCCCGCGCTTCTGCTATCACGACCGCCTGTCGATCGCCGGCAATTGCCGCATGTGTCTCATCGAGGTGGCCGGCATGCCGAAGCCGGTCGCCTCCTGCGCCATGAGCGTGACCGACTTGCTGCCCTCGCGCGACGGCACGCCGCCGACCATCATCACCAATTCCGAGAAGGTGCGGAAGGCGCGTGAAGGCGTCCTCGAATTCCTGCTGATCAATCACCCGCTCGATTGCCCGATCTGCGACCAGGGCGGCGAATGCGATCTCCAGGACCAGACCATGGCCTACGGCTTCGACGCCAGCCGCTTCCAAGACAACAAGCGCGCAGTTGAGGAGAAATATCTCGGACCGTTGATCGACACCTATATGAACCGGTGCATCCATTGCACCCGCTGCATCCGCTTCATGACCGAGGTCGCCGGCGTCGAGGAGCTCGGCGCCATCGGCCGTGGCGAGGACATGGAGATCACCACCTATCTCGAGCACGGCATGTACTCGAACCTATCAGGCAACGTGGTCGATCTCTGTCCGGTCGGCGCGCTGACCTCCAAACCCTACGCCTTCATGGCGCGCCCCTGGGAGCTGACCAAGACGCTCTCGATCGACGTCATGGACGCACTCGGTAGCGCCATCCGGGTCGACGCGCGCGGCCGCGAGGTCATGCGCATCCTGCCTCGAGTCAACGACGCCATCAACGAGGAGTGGATCTCCGACAAGACGCGGCATGTTTGGGACGGTTTGCGCACCCAGCGGCTCGACCGCCCCTATGTGCGCAAGCACGGCAAGCTCGTCCCCGTAAGCTGGGACGAAGCCTTCGACGTCATTGCCGGGAAACTGAAGGACCTCGACGGGGCCCGCTTCGCCGCCATCGCCGGCGACCTTGCCGCCTGTGAGGAGATCTTCGCGCTCAAACTGCTCGCCGAAGCGCTCGGCTCGCCCAATGTCGATTGCCGGCAGGGCGGGGCAAAACTCGATCCAGCGCTCGGCCGCGCCACCTATTTGTTCAACTCGACTATCTCCGGCATCGATCAGGCCGACGCCTTTCTCCTCGTCGGCACCGATCCGCGCCAGGAAGCGCCGGTGCTCAACGCGCGCATTCTGAAGCGCATACGCCAATCGCAGGGGCATATTCCCGTTGGCTTGATCGGCGAACAGCGCGACCTGACCTATGCTTGCGATTATCTCGGAGCCGGTCCCGAAACGCTCGCCAAGATCGCTGATGGGTCGCACCCCTTCCTTGAAAGGCTCGAAGGCGCCGAACGGCCGATGCTGATTTTGGGGCAGGGGGCGCTAGCCAGGCCGGACGGCGATGCCGTACTTGCACTTGCCGCCAAGGCCGCCATCGCCCTTGGCGCACTCAAGCCCGAGACCGACTGGAACGGCTTTAATGTCTTGCAGACCGCCGC
>DATICH010000149.1:0-2690 GCA_035456885.1 Methyloceanibacter sp. | reverse complement strand
ATCAGCGGCCCTTTTTCTTCTTTTCTGCGTGCCGATTGACGACGAAACTCGTTTCCCCGCACTCGGTTTGGAAGGAAACGATCTCGACCGGCTCGGCATAGAGGTTGAAACCGCTGCCGGTCTCGATCTGCTGGCTGGTCTGACGGTTGCGGCAGATTCCCGAGGCGACCGCGGGAGCGTTGGTCACCACGAAGGGGCGATTGTCGGTGAATGTATTGCGCGTCAATTGCAGTTTGGAGACGCGCGCTGCCCTGCCGGACACCATGATCCCGCCGCCCGCATTGTTGATGAATTTCGAGCCCTCGATGCGCACATTCTTGATTTCTTGCTCGTCGCGATCCGGCTCGAGGTCGATGCCGGCGCCGGGGCGCGTGCCGCGCGTATTCTTGAACACCGAGTTCAGAACCAGAACGCCGTCCGCGTGGATGATCGACATTCCCTGGCGGCGGTTGAAATCGGCGGTGACCGAGCAGAAGCGCACGTCTTCGGCGTTCTTGACGTAGAAGCCGTCGTGCCACATCCGCCTGGCGGTCACGCCGATGACGGTGATGTGCTTGGCGCCATGAAGGATGCTGAGCCCCATGCCGCCTTGGCCCTTCTTGCCCTTGTGCCGGTCGCGCTCGCCCTCGATTGTGCCCCCAACCACCCAGACATTGGAGACGTCCTTGATGGTGAGCAGGGTGTATTTCGCCGAGGCGGACGGAAAAGCTTTGAGGATCGCGCCCTCGGCGAGCTTGAGCGTCATGTCGCCATTAAGATGGAGGCGGCTGCTGCCGGCGGCGTCGATCATGTAAGTGCCAGCGGGCACCAGCACCGTGCTGCCTTTGGTGCCGCCAGCGAGGTCGATCGCTGCTTGGATGGCGGCGGTGTCGTCGCTGCGGCCGTCGCCTTTGGCGCCATGATCCTTGACGTTGATGGTGAGCGGCGAGGGCGGCGGTGGCGCGCAAGACTCGGGCGCCTTCGCGGCCGCGAGTGAAGCGCCTGCGAGCAGCCCTATGGCAAACGCAGCTGGGCCGAGCAGAAATCCGCAGGCGCGCAGGAAGTTTTCAGGCTGCACCGTCGTCCCCAAATTCGCCCGATGGGATGGGTATTATCCAGACAATGCGAAGATTTGGCGGCGGGCCAAGCCTCGCCCGCGGAACCTTCGCGCCGTCTCGGGCCTTGATTTGCCTCATGGCGATAAGAGCTCCGGTCGGCAGACTGAGCCGGCAAACCGGCAAGGAGGAAGCCCATGGACAGCACCGCAATCCATGACTACGCGCGGCGCCTGGTCGGCGCGCATGGCGACAAGGCCGAATGGGAGGCCGCCCAACGGGCAGCGCTTTGCGAGCGGCAGGGCGACAAGGAGCAAGCCATAGACTGGCGGAAGATTCAGGCCGCGATCAAAGAGATGCGCGGGCCGCATGTAAGCTGACGCAGGGCCTAGCCGGAATACAAGGCCGGCACACCGGCGCGTCTGGTCTCGATGCAGACAAGCGCGGTCGAGCGCCTGACCACGAGCGCCCGGTGCTTGGCGTCGGCCTCGGCGCTCGCGGGGGCGCGTCGTCGCGACACTCGCTTCACGCGTAGTGCGACCTTGGACAGGCCTTCCGTGGCCGCCGTGTGTGAGACGCGGGCAAGAGCGTGCGCCGTCGCGCCGGTCCTCGCTGCGGTGGTGGAAAACAGGTCCTGCAGCAGGTGAGCCGTCGCGCCTGATTTTGTCGCCGTCCAATCGGCGCCGGCCGAAATTGCTGCGATGCTGTTGCGCGTCAAAACTCGGGCAGTTGCGCTCGTCCAGACCGCAGCGGCGGACAGCCCATTTTGCAGCGTGTGCGCGGCATTCTGCCAGCCGGTGGCGATCTGCGCCGCGCCGGAGGATGTCGCAGAGGACGCATTTCGAGCCGCCGCCCGCGATGTGGCCGCGATCCATAGAGCGCCGGAAGAGGCCGCCGCGGTAGTGCGGAGCGCCAGCGCTTGGGCGCGAGGGAGTATCCAAGCCCAGGCGGTGGACAGCCATCCGCGCAGCGTGCGCGCCGTCATCCTCGACTGCGCGGCGATCCAGGACGCCGCAATAGCTGATTGCGAGGCGCTGACACGCGCGAGGCGGTGGCCCTCGCGGACCGTCCAGGAGAGCGCGGCGGCAAGCCACTTCTCGATCTCATTCGCGGCACTTCGCGCCTGCACACCGAGCCAGGTCAAGGCGGCGATGACTAATCGCAGGGCTGCCCTTGCGAGCGCGCGAGACGTCTCCAGGGTCCACGCCAATGCGATGGCAAGCCAGCATCGGAGCGTGAGGTAGAGCGCATAGGCCCTTGGGCGCAGCCAGTCGATGGCGGCAACGGTCGCGTGGTGAAGCGCGGTGAAGAGCGCCACGCCCACCCGTGCCAGGAAGAAGACAATCTCTCGGGCGAGGCAAATGGTCCGCAGGCCGAACCGCTTGAGCCGACGCATTAACTCCCTGCGCGCGAACTCGAGCCGCCAGACCAAATCCTGGACCATGACCCGTCGCGCGTGCCGCTTCTCGGCGACTTGGTAATGCGCAAGCCAACGCTGATGTTGGCCGAGGTCGCGGGCGACCGCGGCGATCAGATCTTTCGACCCGGCGATGTCCGCTTCGGCGGCGGCAATCGGGTCGAGCGCCTTGCTGGCACCAGTCAAGATGGTGCTCCCTCAAACCGAGGCGCGAGCCGGGTCGACGACCCTTGCCGGCG
>DATICH010000148.1:0-23465 GCA_035456885.1 Methyloceanibacter sp. | reverse complement strand
GGCCACAAGGGCGATCATTTCCAGCAGGAGATCGAGGTTCTTGCCGGTCTTGGCTGAAACTTCGACCGTCACTGTATCGCCGCCCCAGTCTTCTGCCAGAAGGCCCTGCTCGGACAACTCCCGCTTCACACGTTCGATGTTGACGCCCGGCTTGTCGATCTTGTTGATCGCGACGACGAAGGGAACCTTCGCCGCGCGAGTATGCGCGATGGATTCGATAGTCTGCGGCATGACGCCGTCGTCGGCAGCGACCACCAGGACAACGATATCGGTGACACGTGCGCCACGGGCCCGCATCAAGGTAAATGCTTCGTGACCCGGTGTGTCGAGGAAGGTGATTCTGCGCTCCTTCACCTTCACCTGATAGGCGCCGATATGCTGGGTGATTCCCCCGTGTTCCTGTTCGGTAACACGGCTTTTGCGGATTGCATCCAGCAGCGACGTCTTGCCGTGATCGACGTGTCCCATGATGGTGACGATCGGGGCGCGGGCCTGCAAATCCTCGGCGGTGTCGTCCGCGCCGATGAATCCTTCCTCGACATCGGCCTCGGACACGCGCCTGACGATATGGCCGAACTCCTCGGCCACCAGCTGCGCGGTGTCGGAGTCGATCACGTCGGTGATCTTGTGCATCGCGCCGTCCTTCATCAGATATTTGATGACGTCGACGCCGCGCTCGGCCATGCGGTTGGCGAGCTCCTGGATGGTGATGACTTCCGGGATCACCACCTCGCGCTGAATTTTGGCTTGCGTCTGCGGGCCGCTGATTTGCTTCTTCTGACGCTCTTGCCGCCGTTTTAGCGAGGCGAGGCTGCGCTGGCGCTGCTCCTCGTCGAGGGCGTTGATGATGGTTAGCCGGCCTCTGACTCGGCGCTCCTCGCCGCGCCGCGGGGCGGAGGTGCTCTTCTTATGGCGGGCATCCGCCGGGCGGGGAGACTCTTCCGGCTCCTCCTTGATCAGGTGCTTGCGGACGGTTTCCTCGCCGATCTTGCGCGCCTTGGCCTCGGCCTCGAGCCGCTCTTCTTCCTTGCGTTTCCGCTCGGCCGCCTGCTCGCGCTCCTTTTCCCGCTGCTCCTCGGTCACCACTTGAAGCGCGACGACCTGCTTGGCCTTCTCCCGCTCCTCGGCCTCGCGCAGGCGCGCATCGGCGAGCGCGCGGGTGCGCGCATCCTTCTCGTCGTCCGAGAGCTGCCGCAACACCACGCCGGAGCGGCGGGAACCGGCCGCCTCGGGCTTGGCCTTCTCGGCCACCTCTGCCTTGGCCGTCGCCGGACTCGGCTCGGCCTTGACTTCTTCGGCCGCTGGTGCGCCCGGGGAACCGATCGAGCGGCGCTTCTTCTTCTCGACCAGAACGGACTTCGAGCGCCCATGGCTGAAGCTCTGGCGCACATGGCCGGATTCCACCGTCCGGCGCACGTTGAGCGTCATTTTGCGCGCTCCGCGAGCAGTTTTGCCTTCGGTCTCGTTGGTTTCGCTCATTACTTGTCCGTTTCCGATCCCATTCGGCTTGAAAATGCGGCTTTGCCCTTGCGGTAGCGCTCTAAACGCGAGGCTGCCGCGAGGACGTTTCGAGCCGCTCCGCCCTGGATGAGGGCAGCATGTATCACATTTGTCCGGCCCGATGCCAAACCCAATTCGTCGGTGCCGAAGGCGCCAACTGCGGGAAACAGGTCGGCTTCAAGCATCCCCCTGGCTTTGCCGTCAAGTTTGCGGCAACCATCTTCGGCAGCTTCCTTGGCGTGAATCAGCGCCAAAACCCGGCCTCTGGCGATCGCCTCCTCGACTTTGGCATTGCCGAACACCACTTCGCCCGCCTTGTTGGCGAGCGACAGCGCCGAGAGCGCCGCATCCACGAGGCGCTGCTCGACCTCGGCCGCAAGTCCTTCAGGAACCTTGGCTTCCGTTTTGAGCGCGCGGGCGAAAACGTTGCGCTTGGCGGCTTCCCCGACAATGTCGCGGGCGGCGGTCAGCCACACGCCGCGTCCCGGCAGCTTTTCCTTGAGGTCCGGCACGACCGTTCGGTCCGGACCGAGCACGAAGCGGATCAGCTCGTCCTTCGGCCGCCGCGCACGCGTGAGCGCACAGGCGCGGACGGTCTCCGCGCCATGGCCTCCGTGGTCCTGCTCAGCTGCCGCTTGCCGCAATTATGGTCTCCCGGCCGGGCCATCAGGCGTTCGCGCCGCTTGCGGCTTCGCCGCCAACGGCCTCGGCGCCCTCGTCGGAGGGCGCGGCGTCCTCGCCTTCGCCTTCGCCTTCGACAGGCTCTGGCGCCAGATCCTCTTCCTTGATCCATCCGGCCTTGATGCGGGCGGCGAGGATCAGCTCCTCGACCTGGGCCTTGGCCAGGCCGAAGCCGTCCAGGATGCCGTCATGGCGGATGGTCTCCTTGTCCTTGCGCTCGCTCCAGCCGGCGAGATCGTCAGTGGCGCAATCGGCAAGGTCCTCGACGGACTTGATGTTGTTCTCGCCGAGCGTGACCATCATCGCGGTGGTGACGCCCGGCACTTCGGCGAGCTCGTCCGCCACGCCGAGCGCCTTGCGCTTGGCTTCAAGCTCGGCCTCGATTTTCTCCAGATGCTCGCGTGCGCGGGTCTGAATTTCGTTCGCGGTGTTCTCGTCGAAGCCCTCGATCGAGGCGATCTCCGACGGTTCGACGAAGGCGACTTCCTCGACCGAGGAAAAGCCTTCCGAAGCCAGCAATTGCGCGATGACTTCGTCGACGTCGAGCGCCTCCATGAAGGTCTGCGAGCGCTCGGCGAACTCCGCCTGGCGGCGCTCCGACTCGGACGCTTCCGTCATAATGTCGATATCCCAGCCGGTGAGCTGAGAAGCGAGTCGCACATTCTGGCCCTTGCGGCCGATGGCGAGCGACAGCTGCTGGTCCGGCACCACGACTTCGATGCGCTCGGCATCCTCGTCGAGCACGACCTTGACCACCTCGGCGGGGGCCAACCCGTTGACGATGAAGGTGGCGGCGTCGGGTGACCACTGGATGATGTCGATCTTTTCGCCCTGCAGCTCGTTCACCACCGCCTGCACGCGACTGCCGCGCATGCCGACGCAGGCGCCCACCGGATCGATCGAGGAATCTCTCGACACCACCGCAATCTTGGCGCGGCTGCCCGGATCGCGCGCCACCGACTTGATAGTGACGATGCCCTCATAGACCTCGGGAACTTCTTGCTTGAAGAGCTCCTTCATGAACTCGGGATGGGTCCGCGACAGGAAGATCTGCGGGCCTCTTTGCTCGCGGCGCACGTCATAGACATAAGCGCGGATGCGGTCGCCATAGCGGAAATTCTCGCGCGGCAGAGTCTCGTCGCGGCGCACGATGGCTTCCGCCTTTCCGAGATCGACGATCACGTTGCCGTACTCGACCCGCTTGACGACGCCGACCACGATGCTGCCGACCCGGTCCTTGTATTCCTCGTATTGGCGCTCGCGCTCAGCCTCGCGCACTTTCTGTACGATCACTTGCTTGGCGTTCTGTGCCGCGACGCGGCCGAAATCGAGCGGCGGCAGTTCCTCGGCGATGAAGTCGCCGACCTGCGCCGCCGGATTGCGCCGCTTGGCCTCTTCGAGCGAAATCTGCGTGGCCTCCATGGTCACGTCCTCGACCACTTCGAGCAGGCGCGCGAGCCTGATCTCGCCGGTCTTGGGATCGACCTCGGCCTTGATCTCGTTCTCGCTGCCGTAGCGGGACTTGGCCGCCTTCTGGATCGCGTCCTCCATGGCGGTAATGACCACCTGGCGGTCGATTGCCTTCTCGCGCGCGACCGCGTCCGCGATCTGTAAAAGCTCCAGCCTGTTGGCGCTGACGCCTGCCTGAGCCATCTCATCCTCCAATCGTTACCATCATGCGGGAGGCGTGCTACGCGTCCCGCGCTCAATTTCAATGTACGGGCTTCTTGCCCGAAAGATCCGCCCTGAAGCCCTCCAAATCGGCCACCAGCTTCGCTTCGCCGATCAGCGAGAAGGGAAGGCCGATCGTGACCGGTTCGGCCTTGCCGTCCAGCTCCATCCTGAGGCGGACCTCGTCATCCTCCACGCCGTCGATTACGCCCCGGAAGCGCTTCCGGCCGTCGACCAATTCCTTCAGCTCTATCTTCGCTTCATGACCCGCCCATAACGCAAAGTCGCTCGGGCGCACCAGCGGCCGGTCGATACCCGGCGAGGAAATCTCCAGCCGATAGCCTCCAGGCATCGGGTCGTAAGCATCGAGCACGGGCGATAGCCTCCGGCTGATGGTCGCGCAATCCTCCACCGTCATCTCGCCTATGGGCCGTTCGGCCATGATCTGCACCGTGCCGCCGTCGCGGCCCGAAACCTTGACGCGGACCAACCGGAAGCCGAGCTCCTCGAGCACAGGCTCGGCGAGGTCGGCGATTTGGCGCTCCGCTCCCGTCTCGCGGATGAATCGCTTGTCTGCTTCTGCGGAGCCCGACATGCCTGAGTTGGTCGTGAGGCCGCCCGTTGAGGCGAAACCGATGAGCCTAACAAAAAGGAGCGGGCCGCGGCCCACTCCTGATCAATACCAATCATGAGTTCGGTGCCTAATATACGAGCTTTTTCCGAGGTTTCAAGCGGCCTTCGCCATGCCGGCCTCAGGCTCTTCCGAGGCGGAGATAGATGGATTTGCGGCCCTCGCGCAGGGCCTTGCGCTCGTAGCGGGTCTCGGGCCAATCGGCGGGACGTTCGCTCAACTCGGACACCGCGTCGAATGCCCCGCTCTCGCGCAGGAGAAGCTGAACCTGTGCGGCGTAGTCGGCGTCGTCCGAGGCAAAACGAAACTCGCCGGCTTTGCGGAGCACGCGGGCGAGCGCGCACACGAACTCCGGCGTGACGAGGCGCCGTTTCAACTGCCGCTTCTTCGGCCAGGGGTCTGGAAACAGGAGGAACAACCGGCCGATCGAAGCGTCGGGCAGCCACGCAAGCACGTCGCGCGCGTCTCCGTCATGTACGCGGATTGTCCTCTTATCGCGGTCCTCGATGGCGCCAAGCAGACTCGCCATTCCGTTGATAAAGGGCTCGCAGCCGATGACGCCGATCTCTGGATGATGCTCCGTTTGCCACAACAGATGCTCCCCCGAACCGAAACCGATCTCCAGCCAAACGTCGGTGACCGGAGGCTCGAACAGTGCAGCCAATCGGGCAGGGGGAGGATTGGCGAGGTCGAGCCGAAGCCGCGGCAGGACCTCGTTTAGCAGCCGCTCCTTCCGCGCACTCAAGGCCTTACCCTTGCGCCGGCCAAAGGACCTGAGCGGCCTCGCTTCGATCATGGTGAAACCCGAAACTCCGCCCGCGGTCATTGTCATGCCCGCGAAAGCGGGCATCCAGTAAACACTAACGCCAGCAAGTAAAATTGGCGCAAGCGGTTACTGGATCGCCTGGTCAAGCCGGGCGATGACATGAGGGTTAAGGGAGGGAGAGTTGCCTAACTCAGCTCGGCGCGGATCGGCTCGGCCAGATCGAGCCGCTCCCAGGAGAATCCACCGTCATTGTCGGGCTGCCGGCCGAAATGGCCATAGGCCGCGGTGCGCTCATAGATCGGCCGGGAGAGCTTGAGATGCTCCCTGATGCCGCGCGGGCTCAAATCCATCACTTGGCGCAGGGCGTTCTCGAGTTTGTCCTCGGCGATGCTGCCCGTGCCGTGCAGATCGACATAGAGCGACAGTGGTTGCGATACGCCGATCGCATAGGAGAGCTGAAGCGTGCATTTGTCGGCAAGCCCGGCCGCCACCACGTTCTTGGCGAGGTAGCGCGCGGCGTAGGCCGCGGAGCGATCGACCTTGGTCGGGTCCTTGCCGGAAAAGGCGCCGCCGCCATGTGGCGCCGCGCCGCCATAAGTATCGACGATGATCTTGCGTCCGGTGAGGCCGCAATCGCCGTCCGGACCGCCGATCACGAACCGCCCGGTGGGATTGACGTAGAATTTGGTCGAGCCGTTGACCCAGCCTTTCGGCATGACCTCCTCGACGAAGCCGCGCACCAACTCGGCAACGCGCTCCTGGCCGACCTCCTCGTTGTGCTGGGTGGAGACGACGATGGAGTCCGCGCGCACCGGCTTGCCGTCCTCATAGACGAGCGTCACCTGGCTCTTGGCATCCGGCCCGAGCTCCGGCGTCCGGCCGGAGTGCCGCGCCTTGGCCATCTCATGCAGAATGCGATGCGCGTAGAAGATCGGCGCCGGCATCAAGGGCTCGGTTTCCCGGCAGGCGAAGCCGAACATGATGCCTTGGTCGCCCGCGCCTTCTTCCTTCTGCTTCTCGGCGTTGGGGTCGACACCGATCGCAATGTCGGCGGACTGCTCGTGCACATAGTACTGAAAATCCGCCAGGTCCCAATGAAAGCCCTTCTGCTCGTAGCCGATCTCGCGCACGGCGCGCCGCGCCGCCTGCTCGATCAATTCCGGGGTGACGCTCTCAGGTCCGCGCACCTCGCCCGCCATGACGATGCGGTTGGTGGTGACCAACGTCTCGATGGCGACGCGCGACAGCGGATCGGCCGCAAGATAGAGATCGACCACCGCGTCGGAGATGCGATCGCAGACTTTGTCGGGATGACCTTCCGACACCGACTCGCTGGTGAAGAGGTAGTTTGTCCGCGACACTATGCACCCCCTGTTGGAGAGTTGGGACCGGGCGGCCGAAATAGCGCCCGGTTCTTACAACCCTTGCAGCGAAGGTCAACCACCAATCGCGATTTAGGAAGTGCGGCCGCTCGCGCTCAGGGCTCGCACCAGATCGACCACGCTTTTGCGAACCTTGGGGTCGGAGATCTTGACGAAGGCGCGGTTCAACTCGAGTCCTTCGCGGCTGTTCAAGAATTCCAGGATGAAGGTTTCGGAATCGGCTTCGGCCATTCCGCGTGCCGGACTGCCGTCGCCGATATGCGGCGCCTCCTCAAAAAAGAACTGCACCGGGATATCGAGAATTTTCGAGATTTGGAACAGCCGGCTCGCGCCAATGCGGTTCACGCCCTTCTCGTATTTCTGTACCTGCTGAAATGTCAGTCCCATGCTCTCGCCGAGACGCTCCTGACTCATGCCAAGTAACATTCGGCGTAAACGCACCCGGCTTCCGACATGTGCATCGACCGGGTTAGGCTTCTTGCCTGCCATTCTCTCACTCGTGACAATCATTGGGTTGGAAAATGCCAGTTAGCCCACGCTGTTGGTGAAAAACTCTCCCTGCGACGTTCATAGGGGCGCGGTTTAAGCCCGTCAAGCTTGCATGAGTCGCACCCCAATTTTACCTCCTTTCTTGCACGCGACAGGCTAACCAAGCCACGATCGCAAGCAGCAACATCGAGAGTGCGACAAGAGTTCCAAACCGCACGAACAGTGTTTGTGGGCCCACTTTGGGCAAATCGGCATCGAGCGTGCCTTTCTCGCCGAGACCGATCTCGGCGAGAATCCGCCCGTAAGGATCGATCACCGCCGAGATCCCGGTGTTGGCGGCGCGCGCGACCGGCAATCCTTGCTCGACGGCGCGCACTTGCGCTTGGTGGAAGTGCTGATAGGGACCGGCGCTCGATCCGAACCACGCATCATTGGTGAGATTAATGATCCAGCCTGGGCGCTCGCCCGTTCCGATGATCTCGTCGGGAAAGATAATCTCGTAGCAAATGAGCGCGCGCGCGGGCGGCGCGCCAAGGATGGATAGCGGCCGCCGGCTGTCGCCGGCGCTGAAGCCGCCGCGCACCCCGGTCAATTGCATGAAGCCGAGGCTCTCGAGGAAATCTTGAAAGGGCAGAAACTCGCCGAGCGGCACGAGATGGATCTTGTCGTAGCGGTCGCTGATCCGGCCCTCGTCATCGACGACGAGGAGACTGTTGTAGACGTGCTCAGCCTCAAGCGTGCCTTGGGCATCGCGCTGCTCGACGGCGCGCGCCGAGCCGACCAGCAGCGAGCTTCCTGGCGGCAGTGCCGCGCCGATGGCCAGAAGCGCATCCGGCGCGTCGTCGAGAAAGAACGGCACCGCGGTCTCGGGCCAGATCACCACGTCGATCGCCTCGAGGCCCGGTGACTTGGTGAGATCGAGATAGTCGTCGAAGATCTCGACGGCATTTTCGGGACGCCACTTCTCGGCCTGATCCACATTGGCTTGCACGATGCGTAGGCGCACGCCTGTGGAGTCGTGCGGGGCTGCGGCGAGTCTCCGTTCGCCCCAGAGATAGCCGAGCCCGAGCAACGCGACCAAGCTCAAGGCGAGCGCCGCAGTCCATCGACCGCCGGTAAGACCGCTTCCGTGCGGCGCAAAGACCGCCGCCGGCGCGGTGAAGAGCATGACGGCAAGCAGGCTCAAGGCATAGACACCGAACAAAGATGCAAGTTGCATCAGCGGGAGTGTGCCGAGCAGCCCGTAGCCCAACAAATTCCAAGGGAGCCCCGTCAGCACGTGGCCGCGCGCGAATTCCGCGAGGCCGAAGGCGAGCGCTAGAGCGAACACGCGGCCCGCGCCCGGCAGCCAAAGCAGCAGGGCGAGTGCGGCGGCGGCAGCGAAGAACAGCGCCATGCCGCCCGGCAACACGGTCATGACGAACGGCAACAGCCAGCCGTGCCGCAACGGCTCGACCAGGAAGGCCTCGGCGACCCAATAAAGGCCGGCGAGGAAATAGCCGAAGCCGAACCAAAAACCCACGAGACCAGCGCATTTTAGCCGGTCCGCGTGATTTTCGTGCCGTGCGTAGCAGCCGTCGAGCAGCCAGACCAGCGCGCCAAGCGTGAGGAACAGCACCGGCCAGGCATGGACCGGCGCGAAGGCGAGCACGGAGACCGCCCCGAGCAATGCGGCGAAGGCGGCGCGGCGCCAGCCATCATGCGCCGCGACCCAACTCGCCGCGCGGGTCATTCAGGCTTCTGATTGTCGGACTTCGCTGCGGCGGCCTCGGCCGGAGAAGCCGGCACATGGATGCGGAGCTTCTTGATCCGCCGCGGGTCGGCCTCGAGCACTTCGAACTCGACGCCGCTCGGATGCTTGACCAGCTCGCCCCGCGCCGGAACGCGTCCGGCAATGGAGAACACCAGACCGCCCAGCGTGTCGATCTCCTCTTCGAGCTCCTCCGAGATGAGCTCGAGCCCGAGCTGCTGCTCGAGCTCCTCGATCGGCATTCGCGCATCGGCGATCAGGCCGAGCCGCGGATCGGTGCGGATCAGCGGCTCGTCCTCCACGTCGTGCTCGTCGGCGATGTCGCCGACCACTTCCTCGACCAAGTCCTCGATCGAAACCAGCCCGTCAGTGCCGCCATATTCGTCGACCACCAGCGCAAGATGCAGCCTGGTCGTCTGCATCTTGAGCAGCAGATCGAGCACCGACATCGAGCCCGGCACATACAGCAGCTCGCGCATGATAGCGATGCTGGCCACGGTGCGCTTGAGATCGACCTTGCCGAGATCGAGACCGTTGGCCTGGGCGGCCTCCGCTTGCTCGGTGATCCACGACATCAGGTCGCGGATGTGGATCATGCCGCGCGGGTCGTCGAGCGTCTCGTGAAACACCGGCAGGCGCGAATGCTCGGCCTGGCGGAACACGCGCATCAGTTCGTCGATCGGCACGGTGTCCTCCACCGCGATGATGTCGGCGCGCGGCACCATCACATCCTCGACGGTGAGCTTGCCGAAGCGGAGGATGCGCCTGAGCATGCTGCGCTCCTGCGCGCTCAAGGTGTCGCTCTTGCTGCGCGCCAGCGCATCCTCGATCAGCTCGCGCAGATCCGGCTCCTCGCCGAGACCGAACGTGGCCAGCAGGCGGTCGAACCACGACGTCTCCTCCTCGGTCTGGGTCTCCTCGGTAGGAAGGTCGTCCTCGGCGACCGGGGTGTTGCTCATGGTGACACCTCCGAGGGGTGCGCTTCGCGCTCGCCGTAGGGATCGGCGATCCCGAGCGAGGCGAGTGCCTTTCGCTCGAGATCCTCCATGCGCTCGGCCTCTGCGTCATCCGCGTGATCCAAGCCGAGCAGATGCAGCACGCCGTGCACGACGAGATGAGCGACATGATCCTGCAAAGAGATGTCCTGCTCGCGCGTCTCCTTCTGCACGGTCCCGAAGGCGAGCACCACGTCGCCGATATATCCCGGTTCGGAGACATCCGCGTCGGCGGGAAAGGAGAGCACATTGGTCGCCGTGTCCTTGCCGCGCCAGGTGCGGTTCAGCGCGCGCACCTCCGCATCGTCGGTGAGAACGAGGGCGACCTCGTAGTTCCCTCGCGACTGTGGCGATGCGGCGGCGAAACCCGCCCGCGCGGCCCGCTGCAACTCGGCGTCACCGATTTTGGCGTTCGCCCAGGCTTCGTCATGGCGCACCACTTCGACCCCGAGCGTTACGCCCGAGGCGTCGGCGCGCGTGCGACTAGGGCCACCCTCAGCCATGTCGCTCACCTTTGCGGGGAGCGGACTCGTAGGCGTCGACGATTTTGCCGACCAATTCCCGGCGGACCACATCGGCGCGCGTGAAGGCGATATGGTTGATCTCGTCGATGCCCCCCAACAGCCTGATCGCTTCAAGCAGGCCGGAATCCTTGCCGGGCGGCAGATCGACCTGGGTCGGGTCGCCGGTGACGATCATTTTGCTCTCGTCGCCGAGCCTGGTGAGGAACATCTTGAGCTGCACCGGCGTGCAATTCTGCGCCTCATCGAGAATGATGATGGCGTGGGACAGGGTGCGGCCGCGCATGAAGGCAAGTGGCGCGATCTCGATCACGCCGGTGGCGATGCCGCGCTCCACCCGCTCGGGCGGCAGCACGTCGTAAAGCGCGTCGTAGAGTGGTCTGAGATAGGGATCGACCTTCTCGCGCATGTCGCCGGGAAGGAAACCAAGCCGTTCGCCTGCCTCGACCGCCGGCCGCGACAAGATCAGCCGGTCGCAGCGGCCGCTTTCCAAGCAGGCGGCGGCGAAGGCGACCGCGAGATAGGTCTTGCCGGTGCCGGCGGGGCCGGTGGCAAACACGAGATCGTTGCGCTGCAGCGAGGCGAGATAAGCGCTCTGCGCCGGGGTCCGCGCCGTGATCAGCCGCTTACGGGTACGGATCTGCTGCGCTTCGGGAAGGTCGGGACCGGTCGCGCCAGCTTCATCCGGCACGTAGGCGCGCGCATGGCGGATGGCGCCGACCACCTCGCCGGCCCCGATCATCTCGCCTTGCGCGAGTCTGCCATAGAGTTGCTCGAGCACGGATTTGGCCGTGGCACAGGAGGCCTCAGGACCGCGTAGGCTGACAGCATTGCCGTTCACCACCGCTTCGACGCCGAGGCGATCCTCGAGCACGGCAAGATTTGCGTCATAGTCGCCGAGCAGGTCGCGTACGAGCCTGATATCGTCGAAGAACACGATGGTCGGCTCGCTTCCGCGATTGGCTTCCGCCGCGACGGAACGCTTCAGCGTCGCTCCTCGTCCGCGCGCCATCGATGCTTTGCGAGTGCTGGCCTTGCTGGTCACACGGCCGCCTGAACTGGCTCGTGCCATTCAAATCCCGAGTTTATGACACCGGTGAGACTGTTCTGGCTGGCGGCCAGGATGTCAACCGCGGCAATCCGGCCGATCAGCGTCTCCGGTCCCTCCACATAGACCGCCTGGAGGTAAGGTGAACGCCCAGAGATCTGGCCTGGTTTCCGCCCGTTTCCCTCGAACAGCACGTCGAGCCTCCGCCCGACCGTGGCCCTGTCGAAGGCGTGCCGGTGGCGCTCGATCAGGCTTTGCAACCGATAGAGGCGCTCCCGCTTCACCTCATCCGGCACCTGGCCTTCGTATTCGGCGGCGGGCGTTCCTGGCCGCGCGCTATATTTAAAAGTGAAGGCCTGGGCGAACTCGATGCGCTCGGCAAGCGCCAAGGTCGCCTCGAAATCCGCATCGGTCTCGCCCGGGAAGCCGACAATAATATCTGTGGATAGCGCGATGTCCGGCCGCGCCGCGCGCACCTTGCCGATCACCTCTTCATAGTCGGCGACCGTGTGCTTGCGATTCATCGCTCTGAGGATGCGGTCGGAGCCGGCCTGGAAGGGGAGGTGCAGATAGGGCATGAGCTTGGGCTCGTCGGCGAACAGCGCGATCATTTCGTCGTCCATGTCGAGCGGATGGCTCGTCGTGTAGCGCAGTCGCTCGATCGCGGGCAGATCCGCGAGCCGGCGCAACAGTTGCGCCAGCGTCCAGGCGCGGCCGTCGGGTCCTTCGCCGTGATAGGCGTTGACGTTCTGCCCGAGCAAGGTAATCTCCCGCGCGCCGCAAGCGGCAAGCCGCTCCACCTCGGCGACGATCTCCTCGACCGCGCGCGAGAACTCCGCGCCGCGCGTATAGGGCACCACGCAGAAGGTGCAGAACTTGTCGCAACCTTCCTGCACGGTGACGAAGGCCGAGACCTGAACCTTGCCCCGCGGGCGCTCGGGCAGATGCGCGAATTTCTCTTCCGCCGGGAAGTCGGTGGCGACCAGGCTCTTGCCGTCGGTGCTCGCTTGCGCGACCAGCTCGGCGAGGCGGTGATAGCTTTGCGGACCCACCACGACATCGACCACCGGCGCGCGGGCGATGAGCTCTTGCCCTTCGGCCTGGGCGACGCAGCCGGCCACGGCGACGATGGTGTCGCGGCCGTTCTTCTGGCGGCGCTCCTTGACGAGGCGCACGCGGCCAAGTTCGGAATAGACCTTCTCCGCCCCCTTCTCGCGGATGTGGCACGTGTTCAAAATGACGAGGTCGGCGTCCTCCGCATCCGGGGTCAATGCGTAGCCTGCCGCCCCGAGCGCCTCGGCCATGCGCTCGGAGTCGTATTCGTTCATCTGGCAGCCAAAAGTCTTGATATGCAGCGTCTTGGGCACGGCGCTCTAAGGGGTTCGCTCAGCCTCGTTGTCCAGCACGAAGACCTTGCTCGTCAAGGTCCTCGAACCAGCGTGGTCAAGGAACGGGCCTCATTTTAGCAAAAAAGCTTGAAGCTTTCTGGCGGCGCTTCCGGCTCGATCTGCTCGAAGGTGCATTGCTTCGGACTTTTGTCGGGCCGGTAGCGGATCAGCTTCGTGCCGTGGCGGAAGCGGTCTCCGGTGACGTGGTCGTAGCGCACCTCGACCACGAGCTTGGGCTTCACCGGCTCCCATTCGCCGGTTCGCTCGGTGCTCCACCGGCTCGGGCCGCCAGGCGCCTTGCCGGTGAAGCCCGGCGGGGCGATCAGCGCTTCGAGCTGCTTGGTGAGCGCCGGACGCTCGGCGTTTGAGATGGTGGCGGTGAAGCCGACATGATCGAGCTTGCCGTCTTTGTTATAGAGGCCGAGCAGCAGCGAGCCGACAAGGTTGCTCCCCGACTCGTAGCGGAAGCCGCCGACCACGCAATCCGCGGTGCGCAGGCGCTTCACCTTGAGCATCGCCCGCTCGCCGGGCAAATAGGGACCGTCGCTCCGCTTGGCGATAACGCCGTCGAGCGCGCCGCGCGCCTCGTTTAGCCAGCGCTCCGCCTCCTCGCGCTGCACGGTGAAAGGAGAAAGCTTCAAGCCCTCGGCGCCGCGCGCCGCCTTGAAGAATCGCTCGAGCGCCGCGCGACGCTTGGTGAGCGGCTGTTCGATCAGGCTTACGCCCTTGGTATCGAGCAACATGTCGAACAGGATCAAGATCGCCGGCGTCTCGACCGAAAGCTTCCTGATGCGGCTCTCGGCCGGGTGGACGCGCATCTGCAACGCATCGAAAGAGAGCGTGCCGTCGAGCGGGATGGCGAGCTCGCCGTCGACCACGAACGGGTCTGGCTTGAGCGGCTTCAAGAAGGCGATCACCTCGGGGAAATAGCGGCCGAGCGGCTTGCCCGATTTCGCCCGGAGATCGACCGCGTCGCCGGCACGGAAAGCGAGGCAGCGGAAGCCGTCCCATTTCGGCTCGAACTGCCAGCCCTTCGCCTCGGGAAGCTCGCTGACGAGCTTCGCCTCCATCGGCGGGGTGCCGACCGGCACGGCAAGGTTCCTGAGCGACAAAGATGCCATCACGGATTCGGAACGCGCCAAAACGCTCACGCGTTTACGGCGAGATAGTCGAGAAGGAGTTGCGAAAATGCCAGCAAAATCGGCGGCACAACAGAAAGCGGCCGGCGCCGCATTAGCAGCGAAGCGGGGAGAGACGCCCGTAGGCGAGCTCAAAGGCGCGTCCAAGAGCATGTACAAGTCGATGACCGAGAAGGAACTCGAGGAGTTCGCCTCGACCAAGCGGAAGGGCAAGCCCGAGCACGCATCGAAGAAGAACTGATCTTTATTGCAGCCGCACCACGACGCTGTCGGCGGCGCCGGTGGAATCGGTCACGGTGAGGCGCACGAAGCCCGGCCCATCGGGCGCAAAGAATAACGTGCGCGCCGATCTCTTGGCGGGAAGCGGCAGCCCGTTGGAGAGCACGTTGAGGGGAGGGGTGCCGCCGGCGACCTTGATCGCAATCGGATCGAGTGCGCCGGCCACGCTCGACAGTTCGAGGCTGGCGCCGTTCGGCGGAAAGACGATGTGCAGCTTCGGTGCCATCGCCTCGCCGGCGCTCGCACGTGAGGCAAAGCGTCTAAGGGGTGGCGGCAACTTTGCCGTCGAGTTGCGGAGCGTGCCCTTGGGCGCGCGCTTGATCGGCGTCAGCGGTTGACCCAGCCTGGCGAAGGCATCGAACAGGATCGGCGCTGCGCTCAAACGTCCCATCAGCCCGGCGACCGGCGCGCCGTCCGGCCGCCCGGTCCACACGCCGATCGTGTGCTTGCCGTCGAAGCCGACCGCCCAAGCATCGCGATAGCCGTAGCTCGTGCCGGTCTTGAAGGCGATCCGTCCTCCCGCCGCGTTCTCTGGCGGCGGTGAGCCGAGCAGCGCAGTGGCGACATACCAGGCGGCCGGCGGCTCCATCAGCCGGCGTGGCGACGCTTGCGGCGCCCCCAGCCGCTCGATCAGCGACGGCACTGTCCCCAGCCGCGCGAGCCCGGCATAGAGCATGGTGAGATCGGCGAGCCTCACGCCGACGCCGCCAAGTCCGAGCGCAAGGCCCGGCGCTTCCTGCCGCGGCAGGACGAGCTGCCCGCCAGCCTGTGCGAGCCGCGCCAACAGCCGGCTCGGGCCGACTTCCTCGAGCACCGCGACCGCCGGCACGTTCAGCGACAATTGCAAGGCGCGCCGCACGGTGACGGTGCCCTGGAAGGTGAGATCGAAATTCTCCGGCGCGTAGCCCGGATAGCGGATCGGCCGGTCCTCGATCAGGGTCTCGGGGTGGATCAGCCCGTCCTCGAAGCCGAGCCCGTAGATGAAAGGCTTCAAGGTCGAGCCCGGCGACCGCACGGCCTGCGTGAGATCGACTTGGCCGGCGCGGCGCTCGTCGAAATAGTCCGGCGAGGCCACCCTGGCGAGCACCTCGCCGGTCGCATTCTCGACGACCATGATCGCCACCGACATGTCGGGGCCGAGCGTCTGCGCACGGTTTCGGGCAAGTCCTTCGATCGTCCGCTGCAGGCCGGCGTCGATGGTGAGCCTGATCTCGCGCTCCTCCGGCGCGCGGAGCAACGCCTGGTCGGCCGCATGCGGCGCGATCAGCCGCATCGGCTTGCGTGCCGTCGGCACGGGTTCTTGCTTGGCGTTCGCGATCTCGGCGTCGCTGAACAGGTCGCTGCCGGAGATACGATCGAGCACGCGGTCGCGGGCCAGCTTCGCGGCTTCCGGATGACGGTCGGGACGGCGGTATTCGGGCGATTGCGGCAGCGCCACCAAGAGCGCCGCTTCACCGAGCGTGAGCCGCCGCGGCTCCTTGCCGAAATAGGCGAACGAGGCCGCGCGCGTGCCTTCGAGATTGCCGCCATAGGGCGCCAGCGTGAGATAGAGCGCGAGGATCTGGTCTTTAGTGAGCGCCCATTCGAGCTGAATCGCGCGGATCGTCTGCCGGAGCTTGGCGTCGAAGGAGCGGTGCTCGCGCGGCTCGAGCAAGCGCGCCACCTGCATGGTCAAGGTCGATCCGCCCGAGACGATGCGGCCATTGGTGACGAGCTGGAACGCGGCGCGGGCGAAGGCCAGCGGATCGACGCCGTGGTGTTCCAGGAAGCGCTTGTCCTCATAGGCGAATAAAGCTTCGAGATAATGCGGGTCGACCTGATCGCGGGTGGCGGGCAGCCGCCAGCGGCCTTCGCCGGTGAGATAGGCCCGCAGCAGCTTGCCGCCGCGATCGAGCACCACGCGCGACATTTCGAGGTCCTGACCGAGCGGTGCGGGGCCGAACGCCTCGAATAGTCCGGTGACGCCGCCGGCAATTGCCGAGATCAGCCACACCGCGCCGATGGCGGCGTAGATCGCCCGGCGCTTCCACCGGTGCTTCGCCGCAAGCGGCGCAGCACCGGCCTCCCCCGCGGGAGGGGAGGCGAAATGGCCAGCTGGAAAGTCGTCCCTCTTCATCTTGCAGGCGCTATGTCGACATACCCCGTTGCGGTACGGCCGAAGCGGTCGGGCCGGTACATGTCCTCCACCAACGCTTGAGGCAGCACGTAGTTTCCGGGCGAGACCGCGCGCACGATATAGGCGACCGTGTAGACCGGTTTGTCGTCCTTTCGCCGCTCGAACGCCGCGGTGAAGCGGTCGTCGCGGAACCCGGTATGCACCGGGTCGCCCGCATGATCGATCCAGTCGAGCGTGCCGGTGTCGCCCGACGACACCAGCCGCGGATTGTCTATCTCGAACCCCGCGGGCACGTAGTCGGTCAACGCCACGCGGGCAAATTGGGGCTGCGGCTCGATGACCGTGAGCACCACGACGAAGCGGTCGTTCTGCTTCGCCTTGGTGACATCGGCGTCTCCGCCTTCGAGCGTGTAGAAACCGCGCTCCAGGGTGAAGCCATGCTGGGCCTCGGGCTCGGGCGTGACCGGCGCGCCGGACACCGAGATCACCGTGTCGAGCGGCGTATCACCGGCATTGGTCACGGTGAGCGGGCTCGCGGCGAGCTCAGCCTCGCTGAAGCTGCGATAGAGCGGTCCCGTCTGTCCGCCTTCGTTGGTCTCGACGCTGATGTCCTGCTTGCCGAGGGCCCGCGCCGCGAGCACGAGCCAGGCGTCTTCTTGCGTCGAGGTGTGACTCACTTTATTGCGCGCCTGCTCGATGCGCTCGGTGCCGCGCACCAGGATCGGCTTCGCCGCGTCGCCTTCCGCGGCGAGCGTGACCAGCACCGCGGCGTCGCGAAGCGGCGAGCCGAAATCGGTGCGGCCGCTCTGGAACGCCGGATCCTCCGGCAGAGCGCCGAGCGCGGCGGCGAACGCCTTCTCCGAGCGCACCCGGTCGCCGAGCATGGCGAGCGCCGCGGCGATCTCCGCCTTGGCCGTCGGCGTGGCGAGCGCGGCGAGCTTGACGTCGGCGATGTAGCGAAGATCGCCCACCGGCGCCATGCCGTTCCGCGCCAGCACATAGAGCGCATAAGAGAGTGCAAGCCCGCCATCGGTCGAAACGTCGGGCGCGGTGCTGACATAGTTGCGCAAGCGATTCAGCGCGAGCTTGAACTGCAGGTCCGAGACGGTGAAGCCGCGCGCCCGCGCGCGGGTCAGGAAATCCGTCACATAGGCGTCGAGCCAGGCATCGTCTCCGCCCGGCGACCACAGCCCGAAGGCGCCTTCGGAGCCTTGCCGCGCCAGCACGGTTTCGATCGCCTTCTGGATGCGCTCGTCGATGCCGCCATCCACCGCGAGCTGCGCATTGAGCGCCAGCTCGTTGACATAGAGCAGCGCGATGGCGCGGCTGACAATCTGCTCGGTGCAGCCGAGCGGGTAGCGATCGAGCGAGGCGATCAGACTTGCCACGTCGAGCGCGGCGGTCGGCGTGACCGACAGCGCGACATTGCCGGTGCCGGGCACGAGCCCGTCGAAGACGTCGGCCGTGACGGTGATGCTCTGTCCCGGCTCGAGCGGCTTGACCGTGCGGCGGGCGAGGATCTGCGTCGCCGGCCTCACCTGGAGCGGATAGGACCGCGCCAGGCGGAAGCCCTCCGGCCCCGACACGGTGACCGCGACGAGGCCCGAGCCGATGCCTTTGGCCAAGACCGGGAGGGTGACCGCGCCGCGCTTCTTGGCGTCGAGACTGAGAGTTTTCTCGCCGCCTTCGATGCCGAGCGGTCCGTCGGCGGTGACGGCGATTTCGTACTCGCCGCTTGCGCCCTCGACATTGTCGAGATCGAGCCTGAGCGTCGACTTGTCGCCGCTAAGCAAAAAGCGCGGCAGAGTGGCGGTGACCACCACCGGGTCGCGCACCACGACGTCGCCGGAAGCATGGCCCACCTTGTCCTGGCTCCAGGCGACCGCCATCACCCGCACCGTGCCGGTGAAGGCGGGAATGTCGAAGCTGACCTCGGCGGTGCCGTCGGGGCCGACCGTGACGATACCGGAATAAAGCGCAAGCGGCGGCTGCACCGGCGGGCTCCCCTGCAATTCGCCCGCGCCGGAATCGCCGCCGGTCCTGATCTTGCCCCGGGTGCCCTGCATGCCGTCGATCAGCTGACCGTACAGGTCGCGGATCTCGGCCGAGAGCTTGCGCTGCCCAAGATAATAAGTCTCGGGATTCGGCACTTTGTAATTGGTGAGATTGAGGATGCCGACATCGACCGCCGAGACGACGATGCGCGCCTCTTCGCCGGCGAGATTGGCAAGCTTGACCGGCACGCGAAGCGTGGTTTCCGGCCGGATCAAGTCGGGCAGGTCGAGCGCCACGCCGATCGTATGCGCCTGTTTGTCGATCGAGAACCATTGCAGGCCAATGGCCCGGCCCGGCATGCGTTTTTCGGCCGCGTCGAGCGGGCGGCGCAAGGTCGCCAGCAGATAGGCCCCGGTGCCCCAATCCTCGCCGACAGTGAGCGGCAGCTTGACCAGGTCCGGCTCGACATCGGCGGTGGTCTGAGTGAACAGCCGGTCGCCGATCACCGACAAGGTCACCTGGCCCGCGCTCCGCGCGGTGATTGCGACGGTCATGGCGTCGCCCGGTTTGTATTCGGACTTATCGAGGGCTATCTCCAGCATGTCCGGCGTGTCGGCGGAGGCCTCCGCATACCAACCGGAATCGAATCCGATCGAGGTTTCCGGACCCGACGGCTCGGAGCTCGCCACTTCGAGCCGGTAACGGCCCCAAGTCACCGGCACGGAAATCTTGCCGGGCGCACCCGGTGCTACGTCGACCGTGCCGTCGGCCACCCGCCGCGTCACCTTGATCGGCTCGTAGCTCCAATAGCCGCCGCTGCGATACCACTGATATTTCGTCTCGACATTGAGCAGCTGCCACTTCAACCCGGTGGCGGCAATCTCGCTGCCGTCCGGCGCGACGATCACCACGTCGAACTTGGCGATGTCGTTGTCGCCGAGCGAGGTGCCGGAGAACAGCGGCTTGACCCCGATCATCGGCGCCGTCGGCTCGATGGGAAGCGTGAGCGTACGCTCGATCGCCCTGCCGCCGGGCTCGGCGAGGCGCACCGCGATCTTCGCTTCGAGCGGCTTGGTCGAAGCTGGCAGGCGGTCGATCATGACCGCGAACTCGGCCTTTCCGGCTTCGTCGGTCTCGGGCAGGTCGGCGAGCGGAATGCTCTCGCTGCCGGCGTCTTCCTCTTCTGCATCGTGCAGGCCGAACGAATAGCCGGGATAGCCGGGCCGCTCGGCGGCCTTGCCAATCCTCACCTCGCCTTCGATCTGCAGACCGGAGGCCGGCGCGCCGTAAAGGAAGCGGCCGTCGAGCATGACCTCGACCGGGGCCTTCAACGAGATCGAGGTCGCCTCGGTGCTCAAGTCGAATTCGAGCCGGTCCGGCACATAGTCCTCGACCAGGAAACTGGCTTGGCCGATCGAGGCGCCTTTCGGGTCGGCATAGACGGCGACGCGCCAGGTCCCGGTCGGCGCCGAGGAAATGATCGGCACATCGAGCGAGCGCCCGCCGATCCCCTCGTCGGGCAGCACCGTGCGGCGATATTCGACCCCGTCGGGCCGCTCCACCACCATGGTCAGATCGACGCCTTGCACCGCGATCCCAGCCGCGTCGCGCAGCAGCGCCGTGACATAGACCGTCTCCCCGGTGCGGTACACACCGCGCTCGGTGAACACGAAAGCATCGAGATTCTGCGGCGCGTCGCGCCCGGCCACGCCACGGTCGGTCAGATCGAAAGCCTGCTGCTTCAAGCTCAAGAAAGCGTAATCGCCGTCCGCGCCGGAGGCGATGATCATCGCCGGCGAGAGTCCACCTTCGCCGCGCGCAAGCCCTGGCGCGAAGTTGGCGGCGCCCTTCGCATCGGTCTTCTGGGTGGCAAGCACCTCGTTGTTGCGCGCCAGCAACCTGATCTCGACGCCTTCGAGCGGCGCCGTCGAGGCGAGTGAATTGACGAAAGCATGGATGCCGTCACTGCCGGAGAAGGCGGTCAGTCCGAGATCGGAGACGATGAACCACTGCGTGGTGCGTTCGCTATAGTCGCTGCCGCCGGCGTCGCTGGCCTGCGTGGTCAGGAGATAGATGCCGGGCTCGAGTTCCGGCACCGCTTCCATGATCGGGAAGGCGGTGGTGATCTCCTGATTGAGCTCCTTTTCGACGTCAAGCTCGCCGGTCCAGATCTTCTCGCCGCTTTCGTCGGCGATCTGCTCGAGGTCGTAACTGTAAAGATTGCGCTGGAACTCCCAGCTCAACGCCTTGTCGATCAGATTCCTGTCGCCGATCCGGTAGATGGCGATCTTGAGCTGCTCGGTATTGACGCTGATGAGCGGGATGCCCTGCTGCCCGTTGCGCGGCAGCACATAGGCCTTGCCTGAGAGCCGCACCGAAGGACTGCGATCGCGCACATAAATATTGAATGCCGCATCCTTGAGCAGGTCCTCGCCGACCGCCGAGGGCAGCCCGGCGCGCACGGTGATGGCGTAGTTTTCGCCATGCTTCAGCCCCTCGACGCAGATTTGCCGGCCGTCGACCGAGAGCGCCGGCTTGTCCTGGCCGGCCACCGCGATGAACGGCGAGAAATCGGTGCGCTTGGGTAGAGCTTCGGAGAATTGGAAACAGGCGCGCGGCGATGCTGCGTCGGAATCCACGCTGAAATTGGCGACGCGGAAGCCGTATTTCTCGCGCAGCGAGTCGTATAGCGCCTGGAGTTCCGGCGTCTCGTGCAGGTTGAGCGCGAGCTTCAGCGCGTCGAGCGCTTGCCGCCATTCCTGGCGCTTGGTGAAGGCATCGGCGAGCGTGATCAGCGAGGCGGATTCCTCCTCCGGCGTCGTCGCCCGCTGATAGGCGATATAGGCGGCGGTGCGCGCCTGCTCGATCCGTGCCGAGCCGTCGTCCTCGTCGGTTGCGGGAATCAGCAACCAAAGCTCGGCAAGTCTGCGCCACGCCGGCGCGTCGTTCGGCGCCACCGTGACGATCTGAGCATAGATACCGGCCGCGCCTTGCAGGTCTCCGCTTCTGCCGAGCGCGTCGGCCTCCTGCTTCAGCTTGGCGAGCGGTTGGGTGACGGCCCCGGCCTCATCCTTGAGTTCGGCTTCGAGCGTGATCGCGGCGTCATCGAGCGCGTCGTCCTGGAAAGTCTTTTCGGCGGCGGGGGAAGGGGTGGTGACGAAAACGAGCAGCGCGGCGAAAAGGCCGGCGCGAAACCATGCAGACATTGTCAACCTCCGGGGGACCCGTTTCGCAAGACGGGATTGCCCCATCGTAATCGAGCCCCGCCGCGGAAACCAGAGGCGGAGGCGCGTTCGACCCCGATCGGCCGAAATTTAATCTTGCAGAGGACCGATTTCGGGCCAGCCATAGAGTTGGGCGGCGCGGCGGATCAAAGCCTCGGCCAGCTTCGAGCCGTTGTCGGAATTGGTCATCACCACCAATCCCTGGCCCTGAACCGGCAGCAGGATCAGATAGGCCTGGTAGCCGACATTCTGCCCCCGCTTCATGACCACGGGCGATCCGCCAACCTCCGCGATCGCGGCGCCAAGCCCGTAAGGGCCGCCATTCTGCGGCGTCAGCATGTCTCGCGCGGTTTCCGGCTTAAGGAACAGGCGGCTTTCGCCCCGCCAGGCGCGTCCGACCAACAGGAGAAGATTGGCGAGGTCGGTCGGCGTGGACCAAAGCCCCGCCGCCGCATGCTCCGGAAAGATGAACCAGCTGCCGGGAAGCTCGCGGCCTTGCTGATCATGCCCGGGCACCGCCTCCGCCTCGCGGTCGCGCGGCAAGGGCTGAGCGAAGCTGCTGCGTTCCATGCCGGCGGGCTTAAGCACGAGATCGGCCATCAACTGTGGGAAGGGGGCCTTGCCGACATCGATCATCAACGCCTCGGCGATTTCGTAGCCGCCGCCGGAATAGGCGAAGGTGCTGCCGGGTTGCGCGATCACGGTCACCGGCGGCGAGTTGGCGGGCGGCAGGCCGTATAAAATCTGCGTCAGGTTCGGCAGGGTCGCGCCCATTTGATAGCCGAGGAAGCCGGGCACGCCGATACCGGCGGTCATGCTGAGCAGGCCGCGCAAGATGACCGGATGATCCTTGTCGAAGCCGTTGCTGGGGACTTTCCACGAGGTGAGCTTGGCGTTGACATCCTCGTCGAGCGTAAGCTGGTTCTGATCGACGAGCCGCATGGCCCCGACCGCCGCGACGAATTTCGACAGCGACGCGGCCTGATACAGAGTCTCGGGCGTCGCGTCCTCGCCATAGGCGCGCGCGAACGCGATGCGGTCCCCGTCGATCAGCGCGAGGCTGACCGAGGGCACATTGAGGATTTGCATCGCCTCGTCGAGGCTGACCGGTCGGCCGGTCTCGCCGATTTCGAGCTGGCGCTCGAGTTCGGCGGGCTCCACGGCGAAGCACGGCGCGCCGGGAGCCGCGGCGGCAATTGCGGCCAGCAGGACGATTCCAAGCGCGTGGAACCGACTACCCTTCCGCCCCAAATCGCTCATGGCGTTTCCTCAAGCGGCTGTCTCGATGTCGCGCGCGAGTCCAGTGAGCTGGCCCCGCACCCATTCGTGACATTCGTCGCGGTCGTAGCTCGAATGCCACATTAGCCTCAAGGGGAAGGCGATCGGGCGGAAAGGCTGGTTAACGCGGACCAGCCCGAACTCCTCTTCGAGGATCGAGGCCAGCGATGCCGGCAGCGTAATCAGCGCGTCGCTGTTCAGCGCGAGCAACAACCCCACCAGCACCGAGGAGACGCGCGAGGAAACCGTGCAAACGAGTTTCTGCGCCGCCAGCGCGCGGTCGATCGGATCGATCGCCGGCAGTGAATTCACCGCTATATGATCCGATGCCGCGAAGGCTGCCGCCTGCGGCTTGCGCTTGGCGAAAGGATGCTTGGGCCGCGCGAGCGTGACCAGCGTATCGTCGAACAGCTTGAGCACGCGGATATCCGGCGCCGGCACCAGCGCGCCTTCGATGTCGACCACGAAATGGCACCGCCCGTGCCGCAACGCATCGACATGCTCCTCCGGATGCAACGGCATCCAGCCGACCCGCACCGAAGGCGCAAGTTTGTGCAGGCGCTGACGGAGCGGCTGCACCAGGATCAACTCGCCGGCCTCGCCGGCCGCCAC
>DATICH010000147.1:0-16881 GCA_035456885.1 Methyloceanibacter sp. | reverse complement strand
CCAGCTCGCGTCGTCATAGACGGCTTTCGCCTTCTCCAGCCAATTGGCGACCGCGGCGTTCTCCGATTCCTCTTGGCTGCTCTTGAAGCCCGCGCCGCTGCCGGTGATCGCCTCGCCGCCGCACTCGAAGCCCTTCGGCGTCGGCGAGGGCTTGGGCGGAGTCTGCCCGGCACGAGCTTGTACGGCGATCGTTGCCAACAGCGCGGCGCCGAGCACGATCCGACATGTCGAAATGATCGAGACGATGTTCCTCATTGGTCCTCCGGCCAAGGCTCGTGTGATGTCCTCCCGCGGCGGGGGACCTTAGCATAGCTTGGCGCACGCCCCATAGGCGAAGGGCCCGCACGACGCGGACCCTCACCATTGCCCTCCCCCGGCAAAATCTCTGCCAGGCTGAGGTTCTGAATTGCGCTTTGCGTTGCGGCTAGCCGCCCGACTTCTCTTGCTGATAGGCGCTCTGGGCCTTGGCGATATTGGCTTGCGGGTCCTTCATGAACTCGGTCCGCGCCGCCTCGTTGCCGAAGCAATACGTCTTGCCGCCGATCTCCTCGCTGACCGAGCAGTCGGTCTTCACCTGCTTGCCGGTGGCAAGCCCCATCGCGCACATATCGTCGAACTCGCCGGTGGCGGCGAAGGCGGCCGAGGCCAGTCCCAGCGCCAGCGCGCCGGCGATCGCCGGCTTGAGCCATGTCTTGGTCATGCTGCACCTCCTCAAGTGGGTTCCGCGCCCTTCTCCCGGCGGCGGCTTAACGTTCGCTCTGGTTGCGGGTTCCGCGCCAAGGCGGGCTCACGATCTGTTGATAGGTCTGGCGGATCATCCAGGCTTGCGCCGCGCCAATCCAAGCGATGTTAGAGCGCTCGGCGGTGCGGCCAGACGCCTCGCCGTAGGCGTATTTGCGCGCTACTGCCGATTTGTCATAGTAGCGGGAAAGCAACCGGGGACAGACAATGAAGAGGGCGAGACCATCCCTCCTTGCCGCCTGCCTGTTGGGCGCGCTCGCGCCTGCTTGCAGCCAGACCGGATCCCCGCCGAAAAACTTCACCTTGGTCGACCAGCGAGCGGCTCAGGCTGAGGCAAGCGGCAACACGCTCGAAGCGGCCCAGCTCGCCTGCCAGATGGAGACCAAGCGGAAGGGCATTGGCTCCATCGTCGGCATCTTCTCGCGCCTGCGCAAGGGTTCCGCCGAGGAGGACTATATCGCCTGCATGAAGGGCCGGGGCTACGAGGTCAAATCCTGAGACCGGGTGCGTAGGGCTCGAACCGTTGCAAACTCTCTACAAAAGGCCGCAATCCGGGTGTAATTTGCATGTCTGACAGACCGTCCAAAGCGGCAGATTGGGGAATGCCAATCTGCGGGGGCGGTTTTGCACGCGAGGTCGGGGCAAAGTGCGGGATATTCTCGAAGGCAGCCGCCGAGGCAAGCTGATCGACTGGCTGAAGATCGATTCCTGGATCGATTCCGGCCTGTACAGCGCCTGGACCGGCTTCCGCGACTGGTGGAGCGGCTATTCCTCCTTCTTCGGCCGCTTCGAGATCAAAGGGCCGTTGCGCGCGCTTAACGAGCTGGCCTGCGAGGGACTGACCCTCAGCGTCGCCGGGCTGCTGGTCGTTGCCACCTTCGCGCTCCCCGCTTTCGAGATCGCCCAAGGCAAGATCAACCTCTCCGACGAGTACAGCGTTACCTTCCTCGACCGCTTCGGCAACGAGATTGGCAAGCGCGGCCTGCTGCGCGACGACTCGGTCCCGCTCGAGGAAATTCCCGATCACATGATCAAGGCGACCTTGGCGACCGAGGACCGGCGCTTCTTCGAGCATTTCGGCATCGACCTCATGGGCACGTTCCGGGCGCTTGCCGCCAATGCCCGCAACGAAGCCGTGGTGCAGGGCGGTAGCTCGATCACCCAGCAGCTCGCCAAGAACATGTTCCTCACGCCGGAACGGTCGCTCAGCCGCAAGATCAAAGAGGCGATCATCGCCATCTATCTGGAGAACCACTACGCCAAGCCCGAATTGCTCAAGCTCTATTTCGACCGGGCCTATCTCGGCGGCGGCTCATACGGGGTCGAGGCGGCGGCGCAGTATTACTTCAATAAATCTATTCGCGAAGTGAACCTGGCCGAGGGGGCGATGCTCGCCGGCATGTTCAAGGCGCCCACGCGCTACGCACCGCACGTCAATCTGGCCGCCTCGCGCGCCCGCGCCAACGAGGTGCTGACCAACATGGTCGAGGCCGGCTTCATGAGCGAAGGTCAGGTCTATGGCGCGCGCATGAACCCCGCCAGGATCGTCGAGCGCGGCGACGGCAACACACCCGACTATTTCCTCGACTGGGCCTTCGAGGAGGTGAAGCGCCTGATGCGCGGCAAGGAGGACCATCTCCTCATCGCCCGCACCACGGTCGATTTGGGTCTGCAAAAGGCGGCCGAGGACGCTCTCGGTCAAACCCTCCAGCAATATGGCCGGTCCCGAAATTTCGACCAGGGCGCCTTGGTCTCGATGGAGACCGATGGCGCCGTGCGCGCCATGGTCGGCGGCAAGGACTATGGCGAGAGCCAGTTCAATCGCGCGAGCAGCGCCTACCGGCAGCCCGGCTCTTCGTTCAAGAGCTATGTCTATTTGACGGCGCTGCACAACGGCTTCACGCCAAATTCCTCGGTCAGCGATGGCCCGGTGAGCTGCGGCCGCTGGTCGCCGAAGAACTACTCAGGCGGCTACCGGGGACGCATGATCCTGCGCACCGCGCTGGCAAAATCGATCAACACCATCGCCGTCAAGCTATCGCTGCAAGTCGGCCGCGAGAAGGTGCTGGAAGATTTGGCCAAAATGGGCATCAAGCACCTGAAGAAGACCTGCTCCCTGGCGCTCGGCGATAACGGCATGACCCCCCTCGAGCATACCGGCGGTTACGCCGTGTTCGCCGCCGGCGGACTTGAGGTGCGGCCTTATGCCATCGAGGAGATGCGTACTCTGTCGGGCGGCGACCTGGTCTACAATCACGACCGCGACGAGCCGCCCCGCAAGCAGATCTTCGACCGGGAAACCGTCGGACTGCTCAATTCCATGCTACAGTCGGTGGTGCTCGAAGGCACCGGCAGGGCGTCGCAACTCGACTACACCTATTCCGCCGGCAAGACCGGCACGAGTTCCGCTTATCGCGACGCCTGGTTCCTCGGCTTCACTGGGCAATACGTCACCGGGGTTTGGGTCGGCAACGACGACTTCACGCCGATGGCACGGGTGACCGGCGGCAGTTTCCCGGCACAGACCTGGAAGGCCTATATGATGGCCGCCCACGACACTGACAATATTCCGCAGATCGCCGGCTTGCCCGTCCATCCGCGTCAAGCCGCCGAGCAGGAGCGCATCGCCGCCGCCGCCGCGCAGAACGCCGCCGCCAATATCGAGGTCGCCGCGCCGGCGCCCGAGAGCGTCAAGGACATGTCGGCGGCGACCCGTCAGGTGCTGGAGAAGCTCAGCTCGATGCTGCGGGACGCGCGGCCGGTGAGCCCGAGCGATTCGCGCCCGGATCGAGCCGACGCGCCGGCGTCTACACCCGGCGCTCAGGCGAAACCGAGCCTAGCCACGTCCGCCGGCGCCAACGAAGCTCCGCGCCCGGCCGACGCGCCGGCTGAGCCGCAGACCGCGTTGTCAGCGGGCAATGAAGCTGCCGCCGCGAGCCCTCAATAAGCACGGAGCGCGCGCCGCTCCTAATCCATGGACCAAGGTCGCTTGACTAACGCATCGCCCACCAACTCACCGCTTCTACTCGTGCCGTCGCAGTCGGCGCCCTGGCGCGAGGAGGAGGCTACCCATTCGATGCGTTCCCTCGCCTATTTCATCAGCACTTTCGTGGCGGCGCTGATGCTCGGCATCGGTTCGGCTTGGTACATGATCGAACGCGGCTCGCCGCTCACCACGACCAAGGTCGGGCCGTGGGACGGTTGGGTCACCGAGGGCAATCCCCTCGCGGACCCTTATACGCTCGCCCATGTCGCGCGTAGCGGAAGGCTCCCCCTCACCTCGACGGTCGCCCGCTATTTCACCGCGCGAACCGACAGTGCCGGCAGGCCGTTATTTGCCAGCTGCGAGTATTCCATCGAAGGCGGTCCGATCAACGCGCGCTGGTGGTCGCTTGCCGTCTATGACGAACATGGCGGCCTGATCGACAACCCCTCGGCGCGCTACAGTTTCAACAGCGAGGAGATGCTGCGCCACGCCGACGGTTCGTATCGCGTCAACCTGTCTCGGCAGGCGCGCCCGGAGAACTGGCTGCCGAGTGGCGCGGCGGATCAGAACCTCGTTCTCCTCCTGCGGGTCTATAGCCCGCGCGAAACCGACGCCTCTGGCATCGGCCTCGTTCCGGCCGAGCGCCTCCCTAAGATCGAGCGCAAATCATGCGAGTGAGGCTCCCCGGACTCTACATCGCGCTCGGGCTTGCGCTAGCCGGGCTGATCCACATCGTCGCCGTGCTGATGTTGCCGTCGCTTGCCCCGCGCAACGCGCAAGCGCGGCTGGCGGCGTTGGGTCCCGCCAACACGATGATCGAGCTTCCCGCCGCCAGTCCGGGGCGGCAAGTCATGCCGATGATGGCGCCGGACGTTCGCTACGCCTTCTGTCGCTTCGACCTCACCAACGGCCCGGTGCGGCTCAAGGCGGCGGTGCCCGATGAGCTTTGGTTGATCGCGCTCTATACGCCGGAAGGCGAGAATTTCTATTCGGTGGTCGGGGCCGATATGAAGCGGCCGGCGATCGACCTGATCGTTGTCGCCAGCGATCAGACGGTGGAGGAGGCCGGCGTGGACGCCCCCGAATGGTCTGACGATGTGATCGTGGTCAACGCCCCGGTGGCAGAAGGTATTGCGTTGATTCGCGCTCCGTTGGCTGGACCGAGCCGCGCGAGCCAAGCGGAGCGAGCGCTCAGGGCCACCTCTTGCGGTCCCTATGTAAGGCCAAGCCCACCGCCCGTCGTCCCCGAGCCTCCGCCGTCCGAGACCCCCGAAACGCCCGAGCCCCCTCTGTAAAGCAGCGTCGCTGAACGCAACGCTACTTCTTCCGCAAGCGCTGGGCGCGTCGGCGGGGAGTCCGGGTTTGCTCGGGCATATCGTCGGAGGCTTGGCGGTATCTCTCGATCCTCACTCCGGGAAAGATGATGATCTCTCCCAACGAGCCTTCGGCGGGCCCTGCTGCCCGGTCAGCCGCTTGTTCGCTGCGGCGGAATTCAAGGATTGTCCCCATCGTCGGTCTCCACGAATGGCGCGCGCTTCGCTTAAGCGCACGCCACATCGCCTGGGACACTATTAAGCCGCCGGTAAGGTTAACGAACTCCTAACCGCGAGTCCTTCTCCACATCGACCTCAGACCGCTGCATCCCCAAGAAAGTGGCGCCCGCTTTTGTCCTCGATCTCGATAATCCAGAGGTCGGGGTCGAATTCGCGCTGCCTGACCAGGTAGCGATTCGCTTCCGTCTGGGCCACCGGCTCGGGGCCGAGGCAACTCACCCAGCGCCGCTCAATCTCGCTGCCGGAGAACCCGGCCGGAGCTGGCCCATAAAGATCGACCGTGCCGTCCAGCCGGTCCACGCATATGAAGATGGCGCCGGCCGCATTGTCGCCGCGCCGCACGATCACGGCCGGAACGTTCTCGACTTGGCAGCGGCGCAGATACGCTTTGACCCAGATCTCGCTTTTGAGGCGCATGGTTGGCCGAAAGCTTAGCGCTCCGCGGCCACTTTCGTTAGGTCTTGACCGGTGACCCGCTTGAGCTCAGCCAGGAGCTCAGGCGTGATCTTGCCCGTTTCGGCAATCTTGCGGTCGCGTTGAAACGCGCTGATCGCGCTTTTGGTCACTGAGCCCACCGCACCGTCGATCGGCCCGGGCGCGTAGCCGAGATCGGCCAGGGTCTGCTGCACCGCCTTCACGTCGAGGTCCGTCTTGCCGTCGTTCCGGACCGACCCGGTCGCGCCGGGCTGCACCCGGTCGCCAAGCAGGATGTGCCGCAACAGCTCGTCCGTCGCCATGCCGGTGATCGGCAGCTTATGGTCTTTCTGATAAGCCGAGATGGCGGCACGGGTCTTGTCGTTGAGCTTGCCGTCTTCAGCGCCGATGTCGAAGCCGCGATCCGCAAGCTCCCGCTGCACTGCCCGCACCACGAGTTGCGGCGCGCCATCCTCGATCTGCAAAGGCGGCAGATCGGTGGTGACTGGCGGCAGGGTGGCCATCTCGACGGAGGGCGCAGCTGGGCTCGCGTGCCCCTTGACCGCGGTGCTACCGGGCACGTCCTGAAGATAAAGGGCGTTGTAAATAATGCTGCCCGTCAGGCCGACGAACGCCAGAAAAACGAGCCGCGATGCTACGACGCTCATTGCTTGCCGTGGCTAGAGGTTTTCCCAAACAGGGCCAAAGCGGCTGAACACAGCCCCCCCATCCATCTTGGCGTGCGAAGCTAAAGAGATGCTAAACACGGCTCTGGCGTTGTCATGCCAAGCTTTTTTGCGTTCACGCGGCCGGGGCGGTCTGTCGCCGAATCGGTGTTTCGGCCTCCTCGCCCGCGGCTTCGAGCGGCAGCACGATCGTGACCGTGGTGCCGTGGCCCAGCGCACTTTTCAGCTCGAGCCGGCCGCCATGCAGCCGCGCCAGGCCCTTCACCACCGAAAGGCCGAGGCCCGCCCCGTCATAGCTCCGGTCGTAGGAGCCATGCGCCTGCACGAACGGGTTGCCCAACCGCGGCAGATCCGCCTCGGCGATGCCGATCCCGTTATCGGCGACCTGGAACTCGACATTGCCGTCGGCCTCCCGCGCCGAGACCCGCACCCAGCCGCCGGGATCGGTGAATTTGATCGCATTCGAAATCACATTAAGCAGCATCTGCTTGCAGGCGCGCTTGTCGGCGGCAAGCTCGGAAATGCCGGGCGCCACGTCCATGATCAGCGACAATGAGCGCTGCTCGGCGGTGTGCCGCATCAGCTCGCAGCACGATTGCACCAGCGGCGCCACGTCGAACGGCTCCTGGACGATTTCGAACTTGCCCGCCTCGATTTTTGACATATCGAGGATTTCGTTCACCACATGCAGAAGATGCTCGCCGCTTTCGTGAATCAGCCGCGCATAGTCGCGATAGCGGGCTTCGCCGAGCGCGCCGAACATCTCGCGGTTTAGAATCTCCGAGAAACCGATCACTGCGTTGAGCGGCGTGCGCAATTCGTGACTCATGCTGGCGAGGAACTGCGTCTTGGCGCGGCTTGCACTTTCCGCCTCGTCACGGGTGCGGGTGAGCTCTGCCTCTTGCGCCTTGCGGTCGGAAATGTCCCGCGTAACGGCCACGATCGCCGGCCGGTCGGATTCCGCCGTTGATGGTGCGACTGGCCGGCAGCGCATCTCGACCCAAACATAGCGCGGCGCCTCGACCGGGCTTGCGCGGCGCAGTCTGAACTCGACGGTCATCGCCACGTTATTCGCCAGCGCGCGCGACAGCGCCGTCAGATAGGCCGGTCGGTCGGCCACATGCACGCGCTGGAACAGGCCTTCGCCAGCGAGTTTCTGCGCCGGTTCGCCGCTGAGCTCCAGCGCCGCAGGCGAGGCGAAGGTCACGCGGCCCTTCTCATCGTGCCGGGTGATCATGTCTGTTGCGTTCTCGGCCAGCAGCCGGTAGCGCTCTTCGCCACCGCGGGCGGCATTCTCTGAGCGCCGATAGACGAGTTGAACCGTAATCGCCAGGGCAGCCGCATAGGTCATGGCGCTCAAGGCCCCGATAAAGGCAAGCAGCGCGGGGGAGAACGCGTCAGGCTGCGCTGCCAGACCATAACCGAGCCATTGCGCCGCACCGAGACTGACGAGCCCGAGCCCGGCTAATCCCGCCGACCAGACGACGATGCGCCGTTCCGTGGCAAGCGCGGCTTCGAGCGGTACCACCACCATCCAGGGAATGAGCCAGGAGCCGAGTCCGCCGGTGAGCCATGCGCAATACGTGACCAGCCCCGCAAAATTCCCGGCGGAGATCAGATGCGCCGCGGAGAATCGCCCGGTCCGCGCCAGGAACACCGCAACCCCGATCGGAGCGAGCAGCCAGAGAAAGGCGAATGCCGTTGCCGCCGAAGGCTTTCCGCCCGCCACGAGATAGATCGGAAACACGCAGAGAGCGATCAGGCCGGCAATCAGATGCGAGGCGATGAAGGATTGATGACGCGCGGAGTCCAGCGAATCATCCCGCGCGGAAACATGCACGAGCGAGCGAAAATAAGCGGAGAGCCCGCGCACCGTTTCACGACCAAACACACGCATGTCGGAGGGGGTCGGTTCCCCGCTCGCGTCCCCGGATTGTCTTGGCGCGCATCTTGGCAGTCCGCGCTTAAGGAAGCTTAAAGCGCGAGCAGCACGGGTCTAAGCGACGTGAATGCGAAGCCGGGAGTCCATCGCGACATTGCATCGCTAAACTTTGAGACAAGTCTCAAGCAAATGGTCATCAACTGTTAGACAAACACTAAGCATATGATCGGCAATTTCGATCCGAATTATCGATTCAAGTTTTATCGATTGCGGTGAAACTCCCTTATTTTCTTTGCGCTATGGTGCCCGCTCTAGGGGAAGAAGAAGCGGCGAAAAAGCCGCTGGGCTTCAAACAGAGAGGGCAAGGCAATGCTGTTCCTCATCAGGACGGCCTTCTGGCTGATGATCATCGTTCTGCTGCTCCCGACCGACGACCAGCAGCGGAGCGAAGTCTACGGGACCGCGCAAGCTGCGGTGCATGACGTCGCCACGTTCTGCGACCGCAACCCGGAGACCTGCGCCAGGGGCAAGGACGCATTCAGCGTGCTCGTGCAAAAGGCGCAGTTCGGCGCGCGCATGCTGATGGACCTGATCAACGGCAAGGACGAGGCGGGCGACTTTGAGCAGCCGAGCTCCGAGGTTCCGCCCTTGTTCGAGCCGGCGAGTTACGACATGAGCGCTTCGCAGGACACGCTCAATCCCGAGGACCGGGAGGAAGCGTGGATGGGACCGGCCACCTAACGGGCCGGCGCAGAAGTCCGCCTGAGCCAGGCGATCGATTCGGCAGGCAAACCTGCCGCGGGCGCGCGTTTGGAAAGGTTTCTGCCCTTTCCCTCCCAACTCGTGCGCCCCGATCTTTGGCGGAACCGAGGTCGCAGCCGCGCCCGTTCCCGCCTATATTCATTGTATGGACACGCTGAACGAGACCCGCGCCGCGGCGAGCTTTGACGATATTCTTGCCGACTTCGAGCTCCTCGAGGATTGGGAGGACCGCTACCGCTACGTCATCGAGCTCGGCCGCAAGCTCGAGCCGCTGCCGGAGGCCGAGCGAACGCCAACCAACAAGGTGCAGGGCTGCGTCAGCCAGGTCTGGCTCGCGACCACTGTCGACAAGAGTGGCGCCGCCCCCCGCCTCAGCTTTATCGGCGACAGCGACGCACATATCGTGCGCGGACTGATCGCCATCCTCTTCGCGCTCTATTCCGGTAAGACGGCGGAGGATATCGTCGGCATCGACGCGGCGCAGCGTCTCGGCGAATTACATCTGAAGGAGCATCTGACGCCGCAGCGCTCGAACGGCCTGATGGCCATGGTCAAGCGCATCAGAGCCGACGCCGAGCAATCCCTCACCTCGCCGACCCTGCACTAATGTAACTGGTGTCACGCGCAGTGCGTTCAATTCAAAGAACAAACGGGCGGCGTTATCCCTGGGAGCACATGACGCAGCGCGAGTTGCTGTCTGTCAGGCTGTGTGACCTGAACGTCTCCATCGAGGGAACCTGGCTCGAGGAACGGATCGAGCGGGTACGGGACGAGCTTGCCCAGCGCGACCTGCGCTTCAATCCGCACTTTTGGCTTTCCGACGAGTGGTTCTCGCCGGCAGGCGTCCCGGGCGTCGCGCTGCCCTTCTACCTCGCGCATCCGAAACTCACACGTCTCGAACGCTCGCAGATGCTGGAGGCTGAGGGAGCGACAGCCGAGTCCTGCATGCGGTTGTTGCGGCACGAGCTGGGGCACGCCATCCAGCACGCTTACAACTTTCAGCGCCGGCGCGAGTGGCAGCGCCTGTTCGGCAAGGCGAGCACGCCCTATCCGAAGGCCTACCGGCCCAATCCCGCGAGCCGCCGCTATGTGCAAAACCTCCCCGCCTGGTATGCCCAGAGCCACCCGGAGGAGGATTTCGCCGAGACCTTCGCCGTCTGGCTGCGCCCCCGCTACAACTGGCGTCGGCGTTACCGCGGCTGGCCGGCGCTGCGCAAGCTGGAATATGTCGATCGATTGATGCGCGAGCTCGCCGGCCAGCCGCCCCGCGTCCGCAGCAGCGCCAAGCCCTACGCGTTGTCCCGCGAACGGAGAACCCTCGGCGAATATTACGAGCGCAAGCGGGCACATTACTCGGTCGGCTTTTCCGATGCCTATGACCGCGATCTGAGGCGGCTGTTCAGCGAGGCCGACAATGCCGGCGACCGGCGCGAGGCGGCCGCTACTTTCTTGCGGCGGCACCGCCGCGAGATCCGCGGCCTGGTGGCGAAGTGGACCGGCGAATATCAGCTAACCTTGGATCAAGTTCTCGAGCAGATGATCGGCCGATCCAAGGAGCTGCGCCTGGTGGCCGACGGGCCGGAGCGCAATCTGGTGCTGGATTTCGCCATCATGCTGACGGTGCACGGCATGAACTATTTGTACCGGGCGCGCGAATGGCACGCAATGTGAGGCAATAAGCATGCGCAAGAAGCGGGTGCTCGTGCTGATGCACATAGATCTGGTGCCGCCCGATGACGTCGCCGGCAAGCCCGACACTGATGTCCTCGAGTACAAGACCGAGTACGACGTGATCACCGGCTTGCGCGAGCTGGGGCACGAGGTGCAGAAGCTCGGGCTCTATGACGACCTCACGCCCTTGCGTCAGGCCATCCAGGACTTCAAGCCGCATATCGTCTTCAATCTGCTCGACGAGTTTCGCGGCGAGGCGATGCTCGACCAGAATGTCGTGAGTTATCTCGAGCTGGTCCAGGTACCCTACACCGGCTGCAATCCGCGCGGACTGATGCTCGCCCGCGACAAGGCGCTGTCCAAGCAGATCCTGCATTATCACCGCATCCGCGTGCCGCGCTTCGCCGTGGTCCCCCCCGGTCGCAAGCTGAAGCGCAAGCCCGCCCGGCTCGACTATCCGCTGATCGTCAAGTCGCAGATCGAGGAAGCCTCCTACGGCATCGCCGAAGCGTCCATTGTCTACAATGACGAGAAGCTCGCCGAGCGGGTCGAGTTCATGCATGCCAAAGTCGGCACCGCCCTCATCCTCGAGCAATATATCGACGGCCGCGAGCTTTATGTCGGCGTCCTGGGCAATAAGCGCCTGCTGGTGCTGCCGGTGTGGGAGCTGGAAATCAGGCGGCTCCGCGCCGACGCGCCCAAGATCGCCACGCGGAGCGTCAAGTGGAACCTGAAGTATCAGAAGCGCCGCGGCGTGAAGATCGGCCCCGCGCGGAACCTGTCGCCGGAGCTCGAGCGGCTCCTGGTGAGGACGACCAAGCGCATCTATCGCCTGCTACAGCTCAGCGGCTATGCGCGCATCGACTTCCGCCTCGACGCCGAGGGGCGGCCCTATTTCCTCGAGGCCAACCCGAACGCCGACATCGCCTATGGCGACGAATTCGCCGAGGCCGCCGAGGCCGCCGGCATCGAATACGAATCGCTGCTCAATCGCTTTCTCGCCATCGGCCTCCAGAAGCGGTAGCTCCGGCGAAACCATGCCGCCGACCCCAACACCACGGAAATCTCACCGTTCAGGTCGCAATCACCGACTGATCCCTACGCCCTGCTGCCCGCCCCTACCCTAACCGGCCCAAGGAGAGGGTCGCAGCGCCCGCAATCTAGGCTAAAGTCCGAGAATGACCATGCTGTCGCACTTTGCGTGTCCTGCCGCGCTCGCGTTCATCGCCCTGCTAACTGGACCGGCTGCACTTGCGGAGGATAAACCGCCGACGCCATGCACCGAGGATGCGATGATCGTCTTCGATGCGTCAGGGTCGATGGCCGGCAATACGGTCCAAGGCCTCTTCAGCGACATCACGCGCATCGACGAAGTCCGCAAGGCCCTGGGGCAGGTGTTGCCCGGGGCGACAAAGTTCCGCAGGGTTGGGCTCATCACTTACGGTCCGGGGCCCTACGGGCAATGCAATGTCGCGCTCGACTTCCGGCCGATGCCGAACGCGGCGCCGCAAATCATGAGCGTGGTGAACGCGCTCAACCCGGCCGGGAAGACGCCGCTGGTCGAAGCGGTGAAGCAGGCTACGCGCGTGCTGGACTACCAAGGCGTCGTCGTCTTGCTGACCGACGGTGAGGAAACCTGCGGCGGCGCGCCCTGCGAACTGGGCAAATTGCTCAAAGCAACCGGTCGATCCCTCACCGTTCATGTCATCGGCTATCAGCTGAGGGCTTTCCGCTGGACCGGCGCGCAGAGCTTCCTCGATGTGAAATGTCTCGCCGAGGAAACCGGCGGCCTCTACATCACGGCGGAGAACCGTCAGGATTTGGTGGAGGCGTTCGAGAAGACGCTTGGCTGCCCCATGATGTCGGCTGCTAGCCCCTTGTCGCGCTAAACCGGAGTCGCCATGTGGTCTCGCCTGCCCGCTCTCGCTTGCGCCCTGCTCCTTCTGCCCGCGCAGGCGCTTGCCGGCGCCAAGGAGAAGGTCGCGGCGATGGCCCCGTCCGGATTGGTGCTGGTGATGGACGAGAAGGGCACCGAGCTGATCGCCCAGAACGCCGATAAGCCCTTCGTCCCAGCCTCTGTCGCCAAAATCGTGACCGCCTGGCTGGCGATAGAGGTGCTCGGCGGCGACTACCGCTTCGAGACCAAGTTCTACCTGGACGACAAACGCGTGCTGTATGTGCGCGGGGGCGGCGACCCCTTCCTGATCTCCGAGGAGCTGGCGCCGCTCGCGAAAGAGCTGGTCGCCGCGATCGGCAAGGAGCCGATCACCGGCATCGTGCTCGATGCGAGCTACTTTCCTTCAGATCTCCGCATCCCCGGCATCGAGGACACCAACGAGGCTTACGACGCTCTGAACTCCGCGTTGGCGGTGAACTTCAACACGATCAGCGCCGTGCGCAAGGGCAAGACGGTCCGCTCCGCCGAGGAGCAGACCCCGATCACGCCGCTGGCGATCAGCGAGTTCCGGGCGCGCGGCCCCAACGGCCGCGGCCGCATTAGCCTGACCCAGGACCCCACGGTGAGCCTGAAATATGCCGGCGAGCTGATCGCCGCGTTCATCGAGCGGGCCGGCGGCAGCATCAAGGGCGAGATCTCGACCGGGTCCGTGCCCGAGGGCCTGGAGCCGGTCTATGTGCACCGCCAATCGCGCACCCTCTCGGAAATCCTCACCCAGCTGCTGCTCGGCTCGAACAACTACATCGCCAACCAGGTCTTCCTGGAGATCGGGGGAACCCTGGGCGGACCCGTCAGCCTCGAGAAATCGCTCAAGGTGGCGAACGGCCTGCTTGCCGCCAACGGTCTCGCCGACGCCATCCATCTCGAGGAGGGCTCTGGCATCAGCCGCGACAACCGCTTCACCGCCCGCGGCCTCGCCCAGGTGCTCGACCTCTTCGCGCCCCATGCCACCCTGCTCCGTAGCGGCGACGGCACTCTCTTCAAGACCGGCACTTTCTCCGGCGTCCGCACCTTAGCAGGCTACGCCGACACCTCCAAACACGGGCGGGTGCGCTTCGTGATCGCGCTCAACAGCAATAACGGCGCGCTGCGCTTCCGGCTGCTCAAGGCCATCCAGTCGGGGCTGTAGTGGGAACGCGCTTAGCGGCTATTCCGCGATAGGATTTACGCGCGCGAGGGCTGGAACCCTTTCGGAAGCGCCATGGGCAGACATCAGAGTCGTGCTTAGGTGGGCACTTTGCTAACCTTGAGCTTGGTCGAAGGGGTCCAAAAGGCAGAAATCGAGTGTCGGCGGACGAGAAACGGCTCCTGAAGCGCTTTTGTCGGACTGCCCGTGAAGGCACTACGCGTTGCACGAAAGGCGACGAAGAAGTCGGCTATTTGGCAGCGGCTTGAGTCTTGGCTTTGGAAGTGTTTTGCGCTGTGCCAAGCCGCGTGTGCAACCTGGCGCGCCAAATATGCGAGAAGGCGGAGCCGCGCGACGTTCATCGCCGTCACTGGAAGCAGTGCCAAGACTACAACGGCGGCATTGATTTCGCACATTTTGTCCGGCGTCGCCCCGGTTCACCAACGAGTCCTTCGCAATGTTTATGGCGCCCACGTCGATTCGTTGTTGGCTGTCCCACCAGGCGACGGCTATTTTGTCGGCGAGATCGCTGCTGACGGCCCCGGCTCTCTCCAGCCCATGGTCGATCTCATTCATCCATCTGTAGGCATTGTCACGCTTGTTGCCCTCGAGCACAAAAGCGGATTTCGGACGATCGAGAGGGTGGCGGAAGAGAAGGGGATTCTGGTCGAGGGACTTCCGGCAAACGGACTAGCCATCCTCAATTACGATGACCCCCATGTCGTTGCTATGGCCGAGCGCACGGAGGCGCGGTCAGTCACCTTCGGTCGAACCGGTGGAGAGTATGTCGTAACGAATATCCGCTGTCCGGCACCGGAAGAGCTCAACCTTACGATCACCAACCGCGATCAGGCGTTCGAGATCGCGTCGCGGCTGACGGGCGTGCATCAATACTTGACTGTGGCGGCGGCATTTACTTGCGCCCACGAGCTTGGCATCCCACCCGCTGTGATCGTCGAGCGTATCGCAAGCTTTCCACCCGTGTTCGGCCGATGTTCGGTACATCGCGTGAAAGACGGTCCCGTCTTCATCGTTGATGTCGCCAAAGCGCCGTACCACAGCGTTCGCCTCGCCTTTGATATGCTGGCCAAATTCAGCGCACCGCGTAAGCGCATCGTATTAGCACACATCAGTGACGCTTCCGGATCGGATCGAGTCTATCGAGATACGTATCGGGCGGCGCGTTCCGTTGCGGATCAAGTGATCTTCATCGGCGAGCATTCCCACCGCTCCAAAGCCACGCCCGAAGAGATTGCCGACGGGCGCTTCGTTCGCTTCGAGAACCTTCAGGACCTAGCCGATTTCTTGCAGGAAAGCGCGATACCCGATGAAATCGTCCTGTTGAAGAGCTCAGTCAAAATGCATCTCGAGAGATTGATGCTGAATTTTTTCACTCCCGTGCGTTGCTGGGCACTCGCCTGTAGCAGACAGGACACCTGTGTCCCATTATTTGATACCGGTTGCGGCTTGTACGAAGCGCCCTATGAACGGCACAAGTCCTTGCGGAAGGGCGTAATCTATCCATTGCCACCCGTGCATTTTGGCGAGAGCGGCGTCGCGTCAGCTCATCCCAAAAACGCGGGGGACCGGCCGCTTTAGCAATGATACCGACCCTTCGACGTCGAGGATTAGTCGTCGGCCTCGTTATGCCAGGCGTCGAGCGTCGGCCGATAATCCGCGCTGCCCCAATGGCGTAGGTGCCGGCGCGAAGGCTTCGCCGTCTCGCCCGCGGTCAGCCCGTAATGTCTGGCGAGCCGCGTCAGTGCGATCTGCAACACCACCTTGCCGGCGCGCGTCGGCCAGCCATTCTCCCGCTCCGCCTCTTCGAGCCCCTTCAGCTCGCAGCAAATGTCCACCAGGATCCCGGAGACTTCCGGCCCCACCGCCATCAAGGCCCGCATCACCCGCTCCTTCGCCGCAATCACTTCATCACGCAGCGCCGCAGAGTTCGCCGGCGCCGACCGGCGCTCCCGCATCGATGGCGCGAGCATGGACCAGTTCGACGTCACGCGTTGCGGCAAATGCGCGAACCAATAGTCGGCGCGGAGCCGCTCGCCTGCCTCGAACTGATCCTCACTGATTAGAGGCCGACCGTTGCGATCCCTCCGGCTCTTCAGCCAGCCGAGCGGACTCTCTGCTTCGTTGACGAGCACCGGCTGGCGCGCGCCCTCGACCTCCCGCTCACCGAGCCGCCGCACCTGATGCAGCATCCTGAAGACGTCGTCCGCTTCCCCCTGAAGAGGCGAAGGGTCGATCGCCGCGCGCGCTTTCCGCATTCCGATCTTGCCGCGCTTCATGGCCTAGCCCCGCCGCGCGAACAGGGCGTCGACGAGGGAGCAGATCGCGCGCTCCAGATGATCGAGCCGCGCGTCCAGCACCGGATCGTCCCGCATCTCCTCGATCATGGCGCAAGCATGCGCCACCGTGGTTCGGTCGCGAGCGAACGAGCTTCCCACCTGGGTCAGGCTGAGCCCCAACACCACATGGGTCAGATACATCGCCACCTGGCGCGCGAAGGCGGTACGTTGCGAACCCCGCGTCGTGGCGCGGAGGTCGCATAGCGGCACGTCGAACACCGCCGCCACGACCGGATCGACGACTTGCGCAACGGGATCGAATCGGTCCGACGAAGCGAACCGCACGACGTTTGCATTTTGAGGATGTTCGAGCGCCCTGACATATCCCATGAGCTCACTCCTGTTAGCTAGGATTTTATTCCTAGTCAATCCTAGCCGGAAGGAGTCGGGCGGGGATAAGTTCCGGGTTGTTGCAGTGACCAGCCGAAGCGCGCGATCCCTGGGCTAATCCCCGCCCCCGCAAACCCTGCGCATGATCGGTGCTGCACAAGCCAAACCAGACGACGAAGCGCCGGGCAGCGAGGCGAAGGGATTCGGCGGCAAGCCGCGTCTTCGGCCCAATGGTCGAGGCGGGCGCGGCCGCCTATCTAAGAGTCCGCCAAATTGCTCGCGCTCTGGCCGCATGAGCTCGTCGACCAGAGCCTTGAAGGGCGAACCCCCATCCTCAACAAGCTGCGTCGGGCACTGCGCGCCGAGCGTCGGCTCGGTCTTGCCGGCCATTGGAGCTACGACCTTAACCGGCATCT
>DATICH010000146.1:0-10624 GCA_035456885.1 Methyloceanibacter sp. | reverse complement strand
CATCCAGGTCGCCCTGACAGCGAAACCGTTGCGCCCAGGCTAGTTTGGCTTTAGTGGATAGCGTCTGCGCTAGTACCAAATTGAGGGCTTTGAACATGCGGTGTCAGCTCCGACCCAAAGGCTCTGCTCTGCAACGCACGGGCGCCATCTTTGCGGCGACGCTCTTTCTTGGTTCCGGTGGGATTGCGGCGCAAGAGGCGTCGATCGCGATCGAGCTCAACAAGCTTGAGCCCCAGGGCGGGCAATGCCGCGCCTACCTCGTCATCGAAAACAAGAGCTCCTCGGAATATTCGGAATTGAAGCTCGACCTCGTGCTGTTCCGGCCTGACGGAGTGATTGGACGGCGCTTTGCCGTCGAGCTTGCGCCCCTCAGGGCGAACAAACGCACCGTCAAGCTTTTCGACCTTGAGGGAACAGCCTGCGAGGAGGTCGGGAGCCTCCTGATAAACGACGTGATGGAATGTAAGACACCCGGACCGGTCGCCGACTGCTTACAGAACATCACCACATCCACTCTCACCAACGTTCAACTGAACAAATAGGGCAAGGACTCCCTTGGAGCAGGGAACTCCATCGCCCCCCCTATACGGTTCGGGCCCTCGTCATGCAGGCGAAGGTTCTCGACGAAACGGCCCTTGTTCGATCGACAGGGCAGCGCCCTTCCCGCCAATCTCCACGAACCTGGAGCGTGATGGTCTCGAAGTTTCGGTTCCGTTGGAATCCACGGTCCAAGCATCCCGCTAGAGCGGTCGTGCCAGCCACGCGTTCCTTTGGCAAAAATATAAGGAATATCTGGCAGTGTGGGTAACAGCCCCCGCCAGCGCTTTACCAACGTCCTATGTTGAATGAAATGGAGTATAGATGGGTCGATAGACAACCGCGGCCTGCGGCGATGGAGTTCTGAGCTAAGACCCTCGATGCGCTATCGCACCAAACTTCTCATTACGGCCGGACTTCTGCTGACCTTGTCTCTATCGGCGGCGGGGCTTGCCTATTGGGGCGTCACCCAGTCGCACAGCTATCTCAGCCGTTCGCGTCTTTCCCATGAACAGCTCGAGCGACAGCTACAGCTCTCCCGCCATAGCCAGCAGCTTTTCAAGTCCTGGACCGACACGCTGCTCACCGGCCTGAGTGACCGGCCGTTGGGCGCCGCCTATTTGAACAAGGTCATCGAATCGGACCTTGCCGCTTTGCAGGAACTCACCGAAGAGGAGCTTGCCCTTGTCCCCCCCGAGGAGCGCAAGGACGCAACCGCCGAGCTCGACCGTCTGGCGGCGATCCGAAAGGAGTTCCAGCACACCTTGGACCAGCTTGGCGAAGTCGAGCAACTCCGCAGCCGCGGTCGTCCCGATGCCGCTTGGGAACGGTTGATCGATCTGTTGAAAGGCGGGATCGATCGCAAGCTCAACGAATTGGTCGAGGTCGCCGTCGCTGACGAGACCGCCGAGGTGATCAGGATCGACGCCGACGCCGTACGACTTCTCGGCCGGCTCGAGCGCATCAGTCAGATCCACGCCGTGATCGCCGTTGTCGCCACGCTGGCGCTGGTCCTTTTGCTGCTGCAGGGATTGCGCGCGCCGCTCGCCGAGCTCCTGCGCGGGACGGCCAAGCTGGCCGAAGGCGACCTGTCTCACCGAATTGCCCTTTCCGGTCGCGACGAATTCGCCGATCTTGGGCGCAGCTTCAATCGCATGGCCACCGATCTCCAGGCCCACCGCCAAGCTTTGCAGGACGCTCATGCCAATCTAGAGACCGAGGTGGAGGAGCGCACCGAGGAGCTACGTCGGGCGAACGAGTCCTTGCACAAAATCGACGAGACGCGGCGCGGTTTCTTCGCCGATATTAGCCACGAACTGCGCACACCCCTCACCATCATCCGCGGCGAGGGCGAGATTGCGCTTCGGGGGGCGAACAAGAAGGTCACCGAATATAAGCGGTCGATCGAGCGTATCGTCGAGCAAGCCAAGCACCTTTCCGTGCTGGTTAACGACCTGCTGTTTATTGCCCGGCAGGGCGCGGGCGCGGCGCGTCTTAATCTTCAGCCGATCGATCTCGGCGACCTGCTAAAGAAGGTCTGCGGCGATGCCAAAGTCATCGCCCACGGCAAGGGCGTGGACGTGGCCCTGGTCAACGGCACTGCGCACGACGTTGTGCGTGGCGACCCTGCTAGACTCAGGCAGCTGTTTCTCGTGCTCCTTGATAATGCGGTCCGATACTCCAAATCCAAGGGTGCCGTGAAAGTCGAGATCGGCAACGTTGGCGGTGAGGTGACGGTGCGCGTCAGCGACCGTGGTATCGGCATCCCACCGGAAGAACTTGAGGGCATTTTCGAGCGGTTCCGCCGCGGTGGCAGCGCCGCGACGATGAATGAAGAAGGCCTGGGCTTGGGACTGCCGGTGGCCAAGGCCATCGTCGAAGCTCACAAGGGAAGGATCGAAATGGCAAGCCGGCCTGGCGAGGGAACCACCGTGACCGTCGCCTTACCTGCCGACAACGCGGAGGCAAGTGCGTGAACGTGCTCTTGGTCGAAGACGAGCCGCGGGTCGCTGACTTCATCAATCGCGGGCTCAAGGCGGAAAATCATGGGGTCACGGTCGCCTCCTCGGGCACCGAAGGCGTCGATCTCGCCAAGACCGGAGAATTCGACGTCATCGTGCTCGATCTGATGCTTCCCGACATGCACGGCTATGATGTCTGCCAAAGGCTGCGGCTCGAAGGCGACCACACGCCAATCCTCATGCTGACGGCGATGGATGCCGTCGAGGACAAGATCAAGGGGCTGAAGGTCGGCGCCGACGACTACCTCACCAAGCCGTTCGATTTCGAGGAACTGCTCGCGCGCATTGAGGCGCTCGTGCGCCGGTCGCATAGTTTCGCGCCGAGCTCCAACGTCCTGAAAGTTGCCGATCTCGTTCTCGATCGCGATCTGCTCGAAGTCAGGCGCGGTGACGAAACCATCAAGCTCACCGCCAAAGAACTCGCCATCCTCGAGCTTCTAATGAGCGCCCCGGGACGGGTTTTCTCCCGCACCCGCATCCTCAATCAGGTCTGGGGCTATAGCGAGGATCCTCTCACCAATGTGGTCGACGTCTACATCGCCCGGCTCAGGCGCAAGATCGATCCTCCGGACCGTGACGCCTTGATCGAAACCGTGCGCGGCCACGGCTACCGGTTGCGGGCACCCTCCTGATGTTGACGCAGAGGTCCTGCCGCTTGCGTGCGGAGAACATATGGCAATCCGGGAATGGAACCTTGCTAACCGCGACGGGATCGGTAGAGTATGGCCCGCCACTCTCGCCGAGGACGCGCCATATTTTTTCCGGGCCTGCCAGACGGCCACGGCTGCGTTTGCCGCGCGAGCGGCAGCAGCACCCGCGCCCTTGTCACCTGGCTAACAGCCCCAACGCAAATCGGACCGGAGCTATAACAACGTGGAGGAACGCTCGTTGCGGTCAGGTCTATTAGCATTTTTCTTCCTCGCCATTGGGAGCTTTGCCTTGGCGCAAGGCGCCGACGCGAGCAGCAAAGTCAAGATCGGCGTCCTGAAATTCGGTACTGTGAGCTGGCTGCTCGACACCATTCAGGCCAACGGTCTGGACAAGGCTGAAGGCTTCGAGCTCGATATCGTACCGCTCGCCAGCACGCAGGCGACCACCGTCGGTCTGCAAGGCCGCTCGGTCGACATCATCGCCACGGACTGGCTCTGGGTCTCGCGCGAGCGGAGCGAGGGTGGCGACTTTACCTTTTCGCCTTTCACCACCGCGCTCGGCGCCATCATGCTGCCCCCTGACTCACCCATCAAGACGCTTAGCGATCTCAAAGGCAAGCGGCTCGGTGTGGCCGGTGGTCCACTCGACAAGAGCTGGCTTCTGCTCGTGGCCTATGCGCTACGAACCGCCAAGATCGATTTGAGATCCGACACCAAACAGGAATTCGGCGCACCCCCACTTCTCGCCGAACGCGCTAGACAGGGCCAGATCGACGCTGTTCTGAATTTCTGGCCCTACGCGGCAAGGCTCGAGGCCGACGGTTTCACCCAGTTGATCGGCGTCGAGGACGTCGTGCGTGAGCTTGGCGCCAAGGGCGAGGTCGCCATGGTCGGCTTCGTCTTCAGCGAGACCTGGGCCAAGAACAATCCTGAGGCAATCCAGGCCTTCCTGCGGGCGGCCGCCAAGGCCGACGAATTGCTCGCCACCTCAGATGAAGAGTGGGAACGGCTCAAATCCCTGATGGGCGCCAACGATCCTAACTTCAACAAGGCGACATTCGACGCGTTGCGGCGCCGTTATCGAGAAGGCATTCCCGAGCGCACGATCGCCGAGAACGAAGCCGACGCCAAAGTTCTCTATCAGTTTCTGCGCGAGCTTGGTGGCGAGAAGCTGGTCGGTCCCGGCACAGAGCTCGCGCCCGGCACCTTCTGGCAAGGGGGCAAGTCGTGAGCGTCACCTACGCCCGTAGCGAGGTCGGCCAGGGGACGCGGCTGTTGCGCGGCCCCTTGGTCTCGATCATCTCCGTGGCGGGGTTCCTGCTCTTTTGGTTCATTGCCGCGGAAATCGCCCAAAGCAGGCTTCTGCCGGGACCCGGCGCGGTGCTCGAATATATCTACAAGGAGAGCGTACACGGCGATCTGCTGACCGAGCTCGGCATCACTCTGTGGCGGGTTGTCGCGTCCTTCGTCGTGGCGATGTTCATCGGCACCGTGATCGGACTCGCAATGGGACAAATGCCGGCGCTCAACCGGGCGCTCGATCCCTGGCTAATCGTGCTGCTCAACCTTCCGGCGCTGGTCATTATCATCCTTGCCTATGTGTGGTTTGGCCTAAACGAGGCTGCGGCTATCGGCGCCGTCGCCCTGAATAAAATTCCCAATGTGGTGGTTACCCTGCGCGAGGGTGCCCGCGCGCTCGATCCCGGACTCGACGAGATGGCGCGCGCCTACCGCATGTCGCCGTGGAGCAAGCTGCGCAACGTCACCCTGCCGCAGCTTCAGCCCTATTTCGCCGCAGCCTCCCGTTCCGGCCTTTCGCTGATCTGGAAGATCGTGCTGGTGGTGGAACTGCTTGGCCGGCCGAATGGTGTCGGCTTTGAGCTTCATCTCAATTTCCAGCTGTTCAACGTGACGGCGATTCTCGGCTATACGCTCGCCTTCGTCGCCGTCATGTTGGCCATTGAATATCTATTGGTGCAACCCATTGAACGACATTCGTCCCGCTGGCGTAACAAGCCGGTTTGAAATCCGTATCGATGAGAAGGTCCATGTCGGTGCCGACGGCACCGAGTTAGTGGCCATCCGCGATTTCGTCCTCGACGTCGAGCCCGAGAGCATGACCGTGCTGATGGGCCCGTCCGGCTGCGGCAAGACCACCATGCTACGCATCGTCGCCGGCTTGGATGACCGATACACTGGCAGGGTCGGCACCCATCCCGACATCCGCATCGGGTTGATGTTCCAGGAGCCGCGCCTACTTCCCTGGCGCACGGTCAAGCAGAACATCATGCTGGTGGCCGCCCCCGACTTCACCGAGGAGGACCTCGACCGGCTGGCCCACGCCGTCGGCATTGCCGATATGTTGCCGCGCTTTCCCCAGGAATTGTCCCTCGGCCTGGCCAGGCGCGTAGCGCTCGCCCGCGCCTTCGCCACCAAGCCCGACCTGCTGCTGCTCGACGAGCCCTTCGTGTCGCTGGACGAGCGCACCGCCGACCGGTTGCGCAAGCTCCTGCTCGACGTGTGGCAGGCGCGGCCCACCACGGCGATCCTGGTCACCCACAACGCGCGCGAGGCGATCATGCTCGCCGACCAGCTGGTGCTGCTGGCGCCCAGGCCCACCCATGTCATCGCGGTCGAGACCATTGCTCTGCCGCACGCGGAGCGGGATCACGACGCGATCGAGACGATCCACGCCGATCTTCTGCGGCGTTTCCCCGCCAATTTCTCCGGCCACTGACCTAGCCGGCCACGGGTGGGGCGGCCAGCTTGCGCTGCTGGATGCCGAAGGACGGATCGTAGGCCCACACCGACAGCGCCAGGAACAGCACGGTGCATCCGCCGACGATGCCGAGCGCCTGCCAGTTCACCTCCAGATAGAAGGCGAAGCGGATCAGCTCGACCGCCCAGGTGAACGGGTTGTACAGGCAGATGTAATAGAGCCACAGGCTCCCCTCCCGCATCTTCCACAACGGATAGAGCGCGGAGGAGGCGAAGAACATCGGGAAGATCACGAAATTCATGATGCCGGCGAAATTCTCGAGCTGCTTGATGGTCGAGGACAGCAGCATGCCGAGCGAGCCGAACATCATGCCGGTAAGGATCAAGGCCGGCAGCGCCGCGAGATAGCCCCAAGGCGGCAGCTCGACCCCGAAGAAATAGGCGACCACCAGAAACGCATAAACCTGGAACAGCGACACCAGCACGCCGGCGAACAGCCGCGACAGCAGCAGGAACCAGCGCGGCAACGGCGTGGTGAGCAACACGCGCATCGAACCCATCTCGCGGTCATAGACCATCGCCAACGAGCTCTGCATGCCGTTGAACAGCTGGATCATGGCTAACAAGCCCGGCGTGATATAGACGTCGTAGGTGATATAGGTCTGATAGGGCGGGATGATCGAAATGCCGAGCGCAGCGCGGAAGCCGGCGGCGAAAATAATCAGCCAGATCAACGGCCTCACCAGAGCCGCGAGAAACCGCTCGCGCTGCTGGAGAAAGCGCAGCAACTCGCGCCAAACGATGCCGTAGAAGGCGCGGACATAGTGCATCATGCGGCGACGTCCTGCTCGGTCTCGCCGCCGATCAGCAGCCTGAACGCACCGCCGAGATCGGACGCCCCGGTCTCGGCCACCACGTCCTTGGCGGTGCCCCGTGCCACGATCTTGCCGCGGCTGATCACCAAGAGATCGTCGTCGGGCTGGACCTCGTCGAACAGATGCGTGGCCCACAGCACGCCGACATTGTCCCGCTGCGCAAGCTCATGCACATGGCGCACGATCGCCCGCCTTGTCGGATCGTCGAGCCCGATGGTCGGCTCATCGAGCAGCAGCAGCTTTGGGCCGTGCAACAGGCTGCGGGCGATCTCCACCCGCCGGCGGTGGCCGCCGTTCAGCGAGCGCACCCGCTCGCCGATCCGCTCCGCCATGTCGAGCGCCTTGAGTGCGGCGAGCATGCGCTCGTCGGCCTCCTTGCGCTTCAACCCGCGCAGCGAAGCGAAGTAGCGCAGATTCTGTTTGACCGTCAGGTCGAGGTCGAGCGTCGGCTGCTGGAACACGACGCCGAGCGGCCCGAGCGCGCGTGCACCCCACTCCGACGCCGAACGGCCGCAGATCTCGATACGCCCAACCGGCGCGTCGAACAGCCTGGTGATCAGCGAGAACAGGGTGGTCTTGCCGGCGCCGTTCGGGCCGAGCAGCGCCGTCACCCGGCCGGGATAGACCTCGAAGCTCACATCGTCGAGCGCCCGCTTGTCCCCGTACCAATAGGACACGTTCTTGACGGTCAGAACGGGCTCCCGGGAGGGGCGGTCCTTGTCGGCTTTCTTCTGCATAGCTGAACTCCAGTCTTGCCAAAGAGATAGCGCCGCGGCCGCGTCTTCACAACCCTCGCCCCTGCGCGCCGCGCCCTGTTTAATCTGCGTGTCATGTCCCCTTGCGGACGTTTCGGACGCTCCTATTGGCAAGTCGTGCGCAATCCTCGCCGCAGCGCGTTGCAGCGCCCGGTCTATGCTGTTTGCCCCTTATCCTGAGGAGGGCCGGAAGGCCCGTCTCGAAGGACCGAGGGGGCGGCGCGCCGAAAAGCGCAAACCTATGGTGTCCGTCTCTTGCGAGACGGCGGGCGCCTTTCGGCGCGCCAACACGCGCTCATATTGAGTGCGCTACCGCGCTTCGCGCTACTTGAGCGCATGGCGCCACTCAGCCCACTCCCCGCGCATGCTCATTTGCGGCGTCTTCCTCGGCACCGGGCCCCGCTTTCGATTGGCCTTACCGCGCTCGCGCGCGAGGCCAAGTCGTCAGTCAGCTCCTGACAGGGACTCGTAGAGTGGTCCCGGGGGGAGCCCCGACGCGGCCCGAGTGCATGGCTGCGAACCAAGCCCGCAGGCGCCGCGCCCCGTCCCGCCTCACGAACGCCTCGCGAAACGCCCTCAGAAGGACGAGGTGGCCGGAGTCTAACCGGGGTTCGAGAGGTGGGGAAGTTCCGCCCGCAATCGTCATGGCCGGGCTTGTCCCGGCCATCCACGTCTTGATTTGCCGCAAAGAAATTCGTGGATGCCCGGTACTTCGGCCGGGCATGACGGGGATGGAAAGGCCAGCGCATTGCGAACCATCTGACCCCGGCTTGCGTCGGGGTGACGGGGTGGACCCTGACCAAAAAAGAAGCCGCCCTGGAGAGGCGGCTTCCGTTTGGATTAGGCTCCGGTGTGGTGGCTTAGAAGAAGATCACGCCACCGGCCTGGAACAGATCCCAGTCGTCATAGCTTTGGTTTACGCGTACGGCGGAGTTGCCGAAATCACGTGCCAGCAGATTGACGTCGATCTCCTGATGCTGCCATCTGAGCCACAGGTGCATTGCAGCGGAATCGATTTCCTGGACCACGCCCAGCCCGTATCTTTCCACCTCGGACCCAGTGATTTGAGCAAGATCGAAGCCCCACGTAACCGGGAAGGCGAATTGGCCAGCAACGTTGGCCGAAGTGGCGATAAACTGATCGTTGTACTGGCCGTACTCGCCGTAAAGAACGGTGGCTCCAATCGGGCTCCAGGCCTTGCGCCAGAAGGGCTTCAGGTACCAGGCATCGGTCTCCGGCGAGCTACGCAGGCTGCCGTCGTTCGCTACGACGTCGAAGACCCTATAGCCCCCGTCCTCAAGCTGATACATGCCGTAGATGCCGAGCCCTGACGGCTTGTGCATGATCGAGGCGCCAATCTGAAACAAATCGGCGTTGTTACCGCATCCCACGTCGAAGTCTTCGTCACCGAAGAACGTTCGGCAGTTTGCGTTTGGCACGGCAAAGAGGCTCGAAAGTGCGCCTGTTTCCATCCAGGTATAGGCAGCAGCAACTGATAGTTTGATGCTGTTCCAGTCACCCGTATAGAACCCCGCAATATCCCAAAAATGGGAATCGGGCGTATTGATACTTGCCGGCAAGCCAAGAGGAACGTTGATCATTGGATTGATAGCTTCCTGCGTCCCGTAGGAGGTCTCAAATCGGAAGCCGCCCCAAGTCGGCGAGTCGTAGCGAATGGCAGGCTGCGCAGCGCCGAAGCAGTCCGTTCCGAGACCAACACCGAGACCCTGGCACCGTATGAAGTCTTGCCAGGCGGCGCCGGAGAGCGAATTATAGCCACCCTTGACGCCCGTACCTTTGGGCCGGAGGAAAAAGCTCGCGCCCTCAAACCACACAGCGTTCGTTTCGATCACTGTGCCGGAAATGTCGGCGAGAACTGCCGGGTTGTCCGACGCCGGGCTCAAATGACCCCAGTTCACGGTGCCCCACGTATCGCTCTTGATATAGATGTACGAATAGAGCGTGTTGATTGAGCCGAAGGAGTCGCCGCCTTCATCGAACTGGTTGGAGGCACCGGTTGCAGGAAGGCCCAAGCTCGCTCCCGCCGTTGTGAATTTGTCACCCCAGGTGTTTACCGTAATGTTGTAACCTGCCGACCAACCAGGGGCGATTGTCGCGCTACCGGTGATGGCGAAGCGTGTGCCAAGATCGTAGCCCTTGTCGCCGACAAAGAAACTACCGATCTTTTCGTCATCCCAAAAGTTGAGGGTCTTGACGACCCATCCTGAAAGGGTCACCGAGACCTTCTTGTTACCTTTGCGGACGGTCGTCGCTTCAAGCTCCGCCACCCGCTCCTCAAGATCCGCGCAGCAATCGCCGCCGAGGTCCGCTGCTTGAGCGGGGGTCGCCTTGAACGCGAACCCGCCGAGCATCAGGCCAAAGGCAGCTGCGATGGCGATGCGGCTGGATGTTTTTGTGAGTCCCCCAAACATGTCCATCTCCACCTTCCCTTGATAAATTGCCTAATCCAAACTCTCGCTGCGAATTCGCCTTTCGGCCTAATTCGAACGAAGACCCGCCATCATGTTTAGGCAAAATCCCCCGATGAGAGTTCTGTAATGCTTATACGCGTTCCGACAGGAACGTAAATTGCCAACGAACCGGGCGCGGGCGTTTTTGGCCTGCTTGTGACATTTCCGCCACGAAATTGGAGGCCCTTTTTGGCGCCATGGGGCGGCCGGAAAATCTAGCGCTTTGAATGACTTATCTCGATGGCGCGCGCCATAACTGGGTTGCCTCGCCGCCGCCGCTTCCGTGACCGCCAGAGTCACTGTGGCGCGGCGATTCGAAGGCCCATTGCCTAATTCCTGCTCAGGCCCGGCACAGGATCGAGGCGGCGCCGATTCTCGCTCTGGAGAGGCGGCTTTCCGGGGAAAAAAGAGCCTCTGCGGCGGCGCCGGTGATTCGTCCTGGACCCGTCGCCCCGGGCGTACGCTTGGCTCCGGCTTGGTGAACGCGCGTTACCTCTGCTAAACAGGCCGGGCGAACACGCGCGGCGACCGGCGCGGGGAGAAACGATGACCGACCAGTCCCCCGAAGAAATCCACCTGAAGCCTATTAGAGCGCCG
>DATICH010000145.1:0-4007 GCA_035456885.1 Methyloceanibacter sp. | reverse complement strand
ATTCTCCCGGAGCTTCGACGCAAGATCGGGCGCCGCGTTGGCGAGACCCTTCCGTCGTGAAGCTCGGACACCAAGCTCCGGTAAAGCGTTCGTGCGTGTTCCGTGTAGACCCCGGACCCCGAGGCCGTTTTCTTGTTATTGTCTCGGAGGTTAACCGTCGACTGGGGCGCTATGTCGGCCTCAATGCGGCGAAGCGGGGGCCGAGGGTACCGGCGCCAATGTGAGGGGGCTCACAAAGCCATGCTCCAGGCCACGCCATCTCCAGGGTACGCCGGCGGCAATCCTGCCCCGGCACATGTTCCATTGGAGACGAGAGATGAAACACAATTCCCTGATATTTGGCGCCTGCCTGGCTGCGATGGCTGCGGCCGGGCTCCTGGCCCCGGCTGGGGCCGCGCCGGCCAAGACCGGGCATGAGACCGCGATCGAGGCCTGCTCGGCGGTCAATCCGCTCCAACCCGTGACCGTGGTGAACGCGGTCGATGACGGCAGCGGCGTCGGCTTCAGCCTGGTCTGGCTGAACGACAAGGACGGCAACCTTTGGATGTGCGACGCCGACGCCGAGGGGAATGTCTATTCCTACTCGATCGTCACCAAGGATCTACTGGGTGGGGCGGGCCCGGAGTTGATCGGCTTGCAGCTGACCGGCGGCGCCGATGACGCGGAGCCGCAGGCGATCGCCGAGAAGGTCTGCGCCGCCTATCTCGAGGACAGCGGCAAGGTGTTGCTTAGCGTCGCGGACGGACTCGAGGCCGATCCCGGCTTCATCGTGTTCGTGGCGGATAAGACCGGCGCCTACCATCTCTGCAACGCGACCGGCGATGCCATGATCTGGGCGTTCGAGCCGATCGGCGACCCGATCGAGTTCCCGACCCAGGTGAGCTAGGGGCACTCGGCCGGCCGGGGCGAGCGGCCCCGGCCGGTCTTTATCTCAGGCGCGGAGGTTCAGCCGCAGATGCCCCGCACGATCTGCCGCGAAGTCGCGGATGAGGCCCTCCAGCATGCGCGCGTAAAGGCGATAGGCGAGCGCGTCGAGGCCGAGCCGCGCGGCGAGTGAGGCCGGCAGGATGTAGCGGGCATAGATGTCGATCAGCCGTGCTTCGCGCGTTTCCAGGGGCAGCCGGGCGAGGATCAACGGCGCAAATTCGTAATAGAGTGCGATCGCCGCATCGCCGCCCGGCCGCTTGGCCAGTACCTGGTCGCGATAGGCGCGGAGCGCTTCAAGCTCGAAGCAGTCCTCGCGGAGACCGAGCGCCTCGCAGCAGGCGGTGGTGATGAAGCAGCCTTCGGGCGGGGTGCATTTGTCCTCATCCGCGAGCTTGGCGAGAGCCTCCTTGCGCTCCGAAGCCCAGGCAAGCCCCTTCCGCAGGGTCTCGCAATCGAGCTTGAAGCGGCAGGGGTCCTTGCCGTCGAGCGCGATGGCGATCTCGATCGATTTCTCCTCGCGAAACAACGGCGCCGTGGCGAGCGGCAAAACGATGCTGACTTTGTCGTCGAAAATATCGGTGCAATTGCCGCAGAGCGGCTCCTCGACCGCCGCCTTGCCGTCCGCGGTGCGCACGATCAGCCGGTTCTCCGGCTTGACTAGGAAATCCCGGGGCAGCGGCGCGTCGTCCGGATCGCCGTAGACCACGAGCTTGCTCTCGTAGCTCTCGGACACTTGAACTTGCACCTGCAAGTCGCAGGGCTCGACGAGGTTCACTTCGTTGATGCGCGCGCCGGCCTGGGCGTTGCTGGCTTGCGCCCGCCAAGGGCCGAAGGACTTGGACTCGAGACATTCCTTCCGCTTCGCCTGGGCAAGCGCCCGCGGCAGGGTGGGAAGCCGCATCACCGCCGCTGCGGCGAGCAGAAGCCCAAGCGCCCGGCGGCGCGTGTTCAATACCATCGCCAAATCATCCCGTTCTATTCGCGCTATCGGTCTCTTGGCTGCTTGAGCGCTTCGGCGGCTCACCTGCCTAGCCCATAAACGGCGCCAGGCGCAAACGCGGAGCGCGCATAGTCTTTTAACCCTAGTCGAGAGAAGTCTGGTGCCGTCCCCCGCGCATAAAGACATTGGCAAGGTCCGCGGGCCGACGCTCGGAGGCGAAGACTGGCACCAGAGCCAGCAGTCTCGTGGGGATATGACGATGGGATATTTGTCGGATCGCTATCGGCCGGAGCTGCACTATATGCGCGGACCCGGGCCGAAATGGCTTGAGAAGCACGCTGGACATGCGGGGGCCATCCTGGTCCCTGGCCAAGGTCATCAGCGGACGCGGAGTTTGACCAGACGTATCGAGCTCACCTTACGCCGCTTGTTGCCGGCGCGCTGGCGCGTCGGTCACGCGGCGTCGCACGATTTCTCGTGGAACCCGGCCGACCGGCTCGGACCCTGGTCGATGTGATCTCGCCGGCTTACGGACGGAATGAACGCCGCGGTGCGGCGCGACCTTTCGTCGCCGGTCGCCGCGCGCACACGCCACAACATCGTTGTCGAATAGCCTCGGTCTCGCCAAACGCGTCTCATTGAGGCCGATCAATCAACGCATTCCCCGCCTATCGGGCTCCCCTCCCAAGACAAACAGGAGTTGGAGTCCATGCGCTTTCAAATTGCGATCATCCTTGTTTTGCTTTCGACACCCGGCTTCGCCGCGCAGACGGTGCGTGCGACGTGGTACGGCAACGAACTTGCCGGCAATCGCACCGCCTCCGGCGAGATCTTCAATCCAAACGGTCTCACCGCCGCGCACCGTACGCTTCCGTTCGGCACGTGCCTGCGCGTCGGCAATCCCAAGACGGGACGCAGCGTGGCCGTCCGCGTCAACGATCGCGGCCCCTTCACCAAGGGCGTGTCGCTGGACCTATCCCATGGCGCCGCGCGCGCGATCGGCATGCGCTCGACGCAGAACGTCACCATGAAGAAGTGCTGACGTAGCAATCCGGTGGGGGCCCGGCGCTTGCGGTGCTGGGCCCCACTTCTCGTGAAACCGCCTGTCCTTGAGGCTGGCTCTAATCCGCGCGAGGCCCACACCCGCCCGAAGGTCGGCACTGATTCGCAGTTCCCCAAGAATCAGCTAGCGTGGGTCCTTGATCTGGCCTCGGATGCGGTGGGGGGAGGCGGACCTATGGCCGGCCTGACGGCGGGCAGGGCTTTTCGGGCCCTTCTCGTTCCTGCTTTCATCCTGTGTGGCGCTGCAACTTCGTCCCGGGCGCTGGCCCAAGGCGCGACCGACTATCCCATTCCGTCCAGCGCGCACGAGGCCTACAGCCCGATTGGCGAGGGTTTCACGAGCCCGATCGAGCCGCGAGAGGATCTGAGGGGGCCTTCGCCCTATGTCGACGAGCGCGCGGCGGAACTTGAGGCAAAGCGCCGGTCTCGCCTGCCGAACGCACCCGCCTTCTTTCGCGACACGGATTTGCGGGTGAACAGCCGCACCTATCTGTTCGACGAAGATCAATTCGGTCTGAACGAGCCGGAGGCGCTGACGACAGGCGGCTGGCTCGCCTATCAGTCGGGCGCCATCGCCGATGTCCTCCAGCTGCGCGGCGTGCTGTACACAACCCAGCCGCTTTACGCCAATGCAGATGCCGGCGACACAGACAACCTGTCGCCGGACGGCGATCAGATCACCACGCTTGGTCAACGGGCGGATCAGGTTTGCCGGGCAAGAGATCACCGCCGGCAGGCAGTTGGTGCGGACGCCTTACGTCAATCCCTACGACATCAGAATGATCCCGTTGACCTTCGAGGGCGTGGTGCTGCTGCCAGAGAACAAGGACCGGAACCTCAATTACATTGCGTCCTATCTGACGCGCTACAAGCCGTGGGACGACGACGACTTCATCTCGTTCAGCGAGGCGCTCGGGGTCGCGCAGGACGAGGGCATGCTGATCGGGGGCGCGAGCTACCGCGCTTCTTCGTGGAACTTCGGGTTCGCTAATTATTGGATCAAGGACACGCTCAACACGGCGTATGGCGAGATCGACTATTTGTTTCTGTTCGGCGGTGACGACGGTCCGAACTTGCG
>DATICH010000144.1:0-8224 GCA_035456885.1 Methyloceanibacter sp. | reverse complement strand
AGCGCCGAGCGCTTTGCCCGCGCCATCAAGGCCAGCGAGCCGGTCGCCCTATTCGGCGACTACGATGTCGACGGCGCAGCCTCAGTGGCGCTGATCGGGCGCTTCCTGCGGGCGCATGGGCAGACGCCCGCGACTTACATTCCCGACCGGTTGAGCGAGGGCTACGGACCGTCGCCAGAGGCACTCGCCGGACTCGTGCAAGAGGGCGCGCGCCTAATCCTGACGGTCGATTGCGGCACGACCTCTGCCGCCGCCATCGCCGCCGCCAATGCGGCCGGCGCCGATGTCATCGTCATCGACCATCACCAGGCCGACGAGGCCTTGCCGCCCGCCTTCGGCGTGATCAATCCGAACCGGCAGGACGATCTTTCCGGGCAGGGGCATCTTGCCGCCGCGGGCGTGGTGTTTCTGTTTCTAGTCGCGGCGACGCGCGTGCTCCGCCGCGACGGCGCCTATCGCGACCGGCCAGAACCCGATCTGCTCGGGATGCTTGACCTAGTGGCCCTCGCCACCGTCTGCGACGTGGTCCCGCTGAAGGAGGTGAACCGCGCGTTCGTCGCGCAGGGGCTCAAGGTCTTGCGATTGAGGCATAATCGGGGTTTGCGCGCGCTCGCCGACGCCGCGCGCATCGACGCCGCACCCGATTGCTACACGCTCGGCTTCATTCTCGGACCGCGCATCAACGCGGGCGGGAGGGTCGGCGCCTCGTCTCTCGGCGCGCAGCTCCTGGTCTGTGACGACGATATCGAGGCGCGCGCCATCGCCGCGAAACTCGAGGCGGCGAACGCCGAGCGCAAGGCGATCGAGGAGCGGATGTTGGAAGAAGCCATCGCCCTGGCCGAGGGCTTGCTTGGCGCCTATCCGGACCGGCCGCTGCTGTTTCTCGGCGCCGAAGGCTGGCACAAGGGTCTGCTCGGCCTGATCGCCGGGCGGATCGCCGAACGCTTCCGGCTGCCGACTTTCGTTTCAGCGCTTGAGCCAGACGGCTATGCCACCGGCTCGGCGCGCTCGATTGCCGGCGTCGATCTCGGCGGCGTGGTGCGGGCCGCAGTGCATCGCGGCCTGCTCGTCAAAGGCGGCGGTCACCCAATGGCTGCGGGCTTCAAGTTCGAGCAGCGCAAGCAAGATGCCCTGCTCGCGTTTCTCTCTGAGCGTCTTACGCACCCGGTGGCGGAGGCGGCCACTGTCCGACAGCTCGCCATCGACGGCGCGCTATCGAGCCGCGGCGCCAACCAGGAACTGATGGAGCTGCTCGATCGCGCTGGGCCCTACGGGCCGGGACATCCCGAGCCGCGCTTCGTGTTGCCGGCGCATCGTCTCGCCCGCGTCCGCGCGATCAAGGACGCGCATTTCCGCTGCACCTTGCAAGCGCCCGACGGCGGCCGCATCGAGGCTTGCGCCTTCCGCATCGCCGATACGCCGCTCGGCAAGCTGCTCCTTCAAGGCGAGGGGCTTCCGCTTCACCTCGCGGGACGCTTGCGCCGCACGAGCTGGCAGGGCCGTGAAACCGTCGAATTCCTGATCGAGGACGCCGCCGACCCGCGACACGGCGGGCTCTAGCCGCGTTCTTGCGGCGTGTGGCAAACCTTTCTATATGACGAGGCTTCCAGCGCCCCCTTCGTCTAATGGTCAGGACGTCAGGTTTTCAACCTGAAAACAGGGGTTCGATCCCCCTAGGGGGCGCCACCGAGGCTACCACTTCCCGCTATTCGGCATCGAGGCCCAGGGCTCCTTCTTCGGCATGGGCTCGCCCCTCTGCAACAATTCGATCGAGATATTGTCCGGCGAGCGAATGAAGGCCATGCAGCCGTCGCGCGGCGGCCGGTTGATGGTGACGCCCGCCTTCATCAGCCGTTCGCAGGTCTCGTAGATGTCGTCGACCTGATAGGCGAGATGACCGAAATTGCGGCCCTCGCCATAGGCCTCCGGATCCCAATTATAGGTGAGCTCAAGCTCGGCCTCGTCGTCACCCGGGGCGGCAAGGTAGAACAGCGTAAACCGCCCTTGTGGGTACTCCGTGCGGCGCACTTCCTTCAGACCGAGCTTGTTGCAGTAGAAGTCGAGCGACTTGTCGACATCGGAGATGCGCACCATCGTGTGCAGATATTTCATCGCTGCCGTCTCCTTACGCTGACATCCCGCCGGAGGGGGTCCCTTAGCGCGCGTCGCGTATGTGTGGCAAGCGCGTCACGCTCGCCGATCTTTTCATCGAGAAGTCGCGCAATTTGCACTGCCATTGTTGCATCAGGTCCACAGCTTCGGAAAAGCGCCGATTCCGCGGGCTACAAAGGGAAAATTCTCTCGTTGGCAGAAATATTTGCGCCAACTGAGCGCCGGATTGTTCCGCATCGCGCCGAAAATCCCGCTCCGTTGCGCCGCCGCATGAGATTCGCTTACCGATCAGAGGTTTGCGCGTGCGACTTGCGGAAAGTTGGCGAGCCGGGCCGGCCACTGTGGAGAAGGCGAAAGCGCGCGGAAAATTCCCGTGGCCTCCTCAAGCGTCAATGCTATGTTCGCAAACGATTGTATTCCAGCCGATTCGTGTGTGGGGCGTCGGTCGGCTGTGTCGGAAGTTAAGCGGGGGAATGCGGGCATGGGGGCGAAAGAACCGCCACTGGCAGAGGGCCATACCCAACGCGACGAGGAAGTCACAGTTGATGTCTTCGAAGTGTCAGGATCGATTAAGTGGTTCGATGCGTCAAAGGGTTATGGGTTTATAGTTCCGGACGAAGATCTTCCCGACGTTCTCTTGCACGTTACGTGCCTGCGCCGCGATGGCTTCCAGACAGCCTACGAAGGCGCACGCGTGGTGTGCGAGGTGCTGCGTCGGCCGAAGGGCCTTCAGGCCTTTCGCATTCGCGCCATGGACGATTCCACGGCGATTCACCCCTCCCAGCTGCCGCAGCGGACCCATGTCGTGGTGGTTCCGGAGAGCGACTGGGAACAGGCGACGGTCAAGTGGTTCAATCGCTTGCGTGGCTTCGGTTTCCTCACTCGGGGAACGCAGACGCTCGACATCTTCGTGCACATGGAAACGCTGCGCCGCTGCGGCTTTACCGAACTGAGGCCCGGCCAAAGCTTGCTGGTACGCTATGGCAGGGGGCCGAAGGGTTTGATGGCGGCGGAACTGAAGCCCGACGGGTCGCAAGGGCCGTCCTCGCACTGACCTTACGTTCGTTCGCCCGGCTCGCCCGCACCGGCGCTGCCGGGTTTTTTGCGCTCATGCTGCTGACGCAGGCGACGAGCCTCGCCGCCAGCCCCGACACGCTCGTGCTCAAGACTGAGAGCGGCGATCACAGCTTCACCGTCGAGGTGGCGCGAACGCCGCAGCAGAAGGCGCTCGGCCTCATGTTCCGCCGCTCCTTGCCGGAAAATGCCGGCATGATCTTCCTCTACGACCGGCCGCAGCCGGCCGTGATGTGGATGAAGAACACGCATATCTCCCTCGACGTGGTGTTCATTTCCGCCGGCGGCCGCGTCCACCGCATCGAGACCCACACCGAACCGTTCTCTACCGCGGAGATCTCTTCGGACGGAGACGTCGTGGCGGTGCTCGAGCTGAATGCGGGCCAGGCCGGGAAGATCGGTCTCAAACGTGGCGACCAAGTCGTCTATCCTGGCCTTAGCGGCGATTGACCGTCCGGCCCGCCGCGGCGGTCAGGTATTTGCTTAAGGCATCACAGCCTAGAGGCTAGCTTCCGGCGCCGCCGCGAATTATGTATCTGGCAGAGAGCGATCGGGGCATAGCGCAGTCTGGTAGCGCACCTGCTTTGGGAGCAGGGGGTCGCAAGTTCGAATCTTGCTGCCCCGACCATCGCTTCGTGCCGGCGACGAGGAAGGACGATGACGGCCCGCATTTACAAGCCTGCTAAGAACGCGATGCAGCAGGGCATGGCGACGCGCGAATGGGTCTTGGAATACGAGCCCGAGCAGCCGCTCGTGATCGAGCCGCTGATGGGCTGGACCAGCTCGCACGAGACCAGGCGGCAGGTGCGCCTCAGCTTCGCCACCAAGGACGAGGCGATCGCCTTCGCCACTCGACACGGCATTGCCTTCCGCCTGGAAGAGCCGCAAAAGACGGCGCAGAGACCGAAGTCCTACGCCGAGAATTTCAAATTCGGCCGGCCTGACCGCTGGACGCACTGAGCGTCATTTTCGGGTTATAGTCTCGCACGCCGTTTGGGGTCCCGTAGCTCAAAGGATAGAGCATCTGCCTTCTAAGCAGAGGGTTCCAGGTTCGAGTCCTGGCGGGACCGCCACTGGCACACGCTGTGAATTGGCGAGGAAAAGTCATGCGTCTTGCCGTCGGGCTCTTGGTCACCCTGATCTTCTGCACACACGCCGCCGCCGAACCCAAGCTGCTTTGGGAGGTCAAAGGCCTTGAGCAGCCGGAGTCGGTCGTGCAGGACCCTGCGACCGGCGTGCTCTATGTGAGCAACATCTCGGGTGCCGTCATGCAGAAGGACGGCAAGGGCTTCATCGCCAAGCTGAGGTCCGACGGGACGATCATCGAGCGCGACTGGGTCAAGGGATTGAATGCGCCGACCGGTCTCGCCCTGCACGAGCGCACTCTCTATGTCGCCGACGTCGATGAGCTGGTGGAGATCAACGCGGCCTCCGGCGAGATCCTCAAACGCCATTCCGCCGAGGGCGCGATCTTCTTGAACGACGTGGCGACCGACGAGGACGGGACGGTCTATGTCTCGGACACGCCGATGAATACCATCTGGCGCCTCAAGGACGGCGCTATCGAGCCATGGCTCGCCAATGACAACTTGAACGGGCCGAATGGCCTGCTCGTCGAGGACGGCAAGCTCATCGTTTCTTCCTTCGGCAAATTGCCGGGCGAGGGGCAGCAGCAGGAACGCGGTGGGCTTTACGCCATCGACATCGAGAAGCAAGCGGTGAACAAGATCGGCGACAGCGAGTCGATCGGCCATCTCGACGGACTTCAGGCGCTTCAGCCCGGCGTCTATCTGGTCAGCGACTGGGCCGCGGGCGGGCTCTATCGCGCCGGCGCCAAGGGCAAGGTCGAGCGCGTGCTCAAGCTCGGCAAGGGCAGCGCCGACTTCCTCTATCTACCCGATCAGAAGCTCGCCATCATCCCGATCATGCTGGGCAATTCGCTGGTCGCCTATCAGCTCGACTAGCTCGCTAGCCGTGGAGTCGGGCGAAGCCGGCTTCGAGGTCGGCCTTCAGGTCGTCGACATCCTCGAGCCCCACATGCAACCGAATGCCAGGGCCCTCCGCCTTCCAGGCCGTGGCAGTGCGATAGGCGCTCGGATCGAAGGGGAGGATCAGGCTCTCGAAGCCGCCCCAGGAATAGCCCATGCCGAACAGTTTGAGCCCGTCGAGCATGGCAGCGACCTTCTCCCGCGGGACAGGCTTCAGCACGATGGAGAAGAGACCCGACGAGCCGGTGAAGTCGCGCTTCCACATCGCATGTCCGGGATCGGAAGGCAGGGCCGGGTGGATCACCCGCGCGACCTCCGGCCGCGCGGCCAGCCAGCGCGCCAGCTCGAGTGCCGACTTTTGATGCCGCTCGAGCCGCACGCCGAGGCTGCGGAGGCCCCGAAGGCCGAGATAGACATCCTCGGGCCCCGGGCACAGGCCGAGGTCCTCATGCGTCCTCTGCACCGCCTGAGCGGCCCCCTCGCTTGCGGTGACGGCGCCAAGCATCGCGTCGGCATGGCCGACGATGTATTTGGTGGCGGCCTGGATCGACACGTCGGCGCCATGCGCAAAGGGCTTGAAGAACAGCGGGGTCGCCCAAGTATTGTCGAGGATCACCACCGCGCCTGCCGCATGCGCGGCCTTGGCGATGGCGGGGATGTCCTGCACCTCGAAGGTCTGCGAGCCGGGCGACTCGGTGAACACGACCCGCGTCTTCTCGCCGATCAGCTTGGCGATGCCGGCGCCGATCAGCGGGTCGTAATAGGTGATCTTGACCCCCAGCCGTCCCAGCACATTGTCACAGAAGCGCCGCGCCGGCCGATAGATCGAGTCCACCACCAGCACCTCGTCGCCGGTCCGAACGAAAGCGAGCAGCGCCGTGGCGATGGCGGAAAGTCCCGAAGGGGTGAGTAGCGTGCGGTGGCCGCCTTCCAGCTCGGCGATCGCCTCTTCGAGCGCACTCACCGTCGGCGTCCCCGTGCGCCCATAAGTGTAAGCTTGGTCGTTCGCTTCCAGCGCCGCCATGGTGGGGAACAGCACGGTCGAGCCGCGATAGATCGGCGTGTTGACGAAGCCGTGCTGGCGCGCGGGCTCCCGGCCGGTATGCGAGAGCCGGGTGGCGTCCTTCTCTTTCCCGCTGCGTTTGCTCACTAGCCGGTCTCGATGGGAAGGCTCTGGTCGGCGCCCCATTCGGACCAGGATCCGTCGTACACGGCGGCCTTGCGGTGGCCGATCTGGGCAAGCCCCAGCGCAAGCACGCTGGCGGTGATGCCTGAGCCGCAGCTCGTGACCACCGGCTTGGAAAGATCGACACCGGCCTCCGCGAACAGGCGCTCGATCTCCGGCGCCGACTTCATCGTGCCGTCCTCGTTGAGCAATCTGCCGAAGGGCACGTTATGCGCGCCGGGGATGTGACCGGAGCGCAAGCCGGGACGGGGCTCCGGCGCCTTGCCGGCGAAGCGCTCCGGCGCGCGCGCATCGACGATCTCCGCTGACTTATCCTTGAGCAGTTTCTTGATGTCGGACACGTCGCGCACCAAATCGGCGTTGCGACGCGCCGTAAAATGCCGCGTGGTGCGGCTCGGCGGCGGTCCGCTCTCCAGCGGGCGTCCCTCCTCCTTCCATTTCGGCAAGCCGCCATTCAACACCGTCACGTCGTCGACGCCCATCACGCGAAAGGTCCACCATACGCGCGCCGCGCTGAACAACCCGCGCGAGTCGTAGATGACGATGCGCGAACCGTCGCCAATCCCCATGCTGCGCATGCGGGAGGAGAACTTCTCCGGCGACGGCAACATGTGCGGCAGATTGCTCTTGGTGTCAGCGATCTCGTCGATGTCGAAGAAGATCGCGCCCGGAACATGCTCGTCGAGATATTCGGCATGCGCGTCGCGGCCTTCGCCGGGCATGTGCCACGACGCGTCGATGATGACGAGGTCGGGGGTCTCAAGCTCGCGAGCGAGTTCCTCGGTTTCGGTCAGCCAAGTCTTGGTCTGCAGCAAGGCACAATCTCCATTCCCATCTAGACGAATACGCGCGGAGCGGCGGCTTGCCCCTCGTCGAGCCATGCGGGCACAGGCAACCCCTTCTCACGCAGGAATTTGGGGTTGAACAAGCGGCTTTGGTAGCGGGTGCCGTAATCCGCCAGCACCGTGACGATGGTATGACCCGGACCCATGTCGCGGGCGAGGCGGATCGCCCCCGCCACGTTGATCCCGCTCGAGCCGCCGAGACAGAGCCCTTCCTCGCTCAGGAGGTCGAAGATGACGGGCAGCGCCTCTTCATCAGGGATCTGATAGGCCTCGTCGATCACCGCCCCTTCGAGATTGGCGGTGATGCGGCCCTGGCCAATCCCTTCGGTGATGGAGCTGCCTTCCGACTTCAGCACGCCGTGCTTGTAGAAATTGTAGAGCGCGGCGCCCATCGGGTCGGCGAGTCCGATCACCACCGCTGGATTGTGCGCTTTGAGGCCCATCGAAACCCCGGCCAGAGTGCCGCCGGTACCAACCGCGCAAATGAAGCCGTCGACCTTACCGCCGGTATCGCGCCAGATCTCCTCCGCGGTGGTCTGAATGTGGCCCTGGCGGTTGGCGACATTGTCGAACTGATTGGCCCAGACCGCGCCGTTCGGCTCGGTGGCGGCAAGCTGCTCGGCCAACCTGCCGGAATATTTCACGTAATTGTTGGGGTCCTTATAGGGCACCGCGGGCACCTCGATCAGCCTGGCGCCGGCAAGCCGCAGCATATCCTTTTTCTCGTCGGACTGGGTCTCCGGAATGACAATGACGGTCTTGAGGCCAAGCGCATTGCCCACCAGCGCGAGCCCGATGCCGGTATTGCCGGCCGTCCCCTCGACGACGGTGCCACCCGGTTGGAGGCTCCCCGAATTGAGCGCATCGCGAATGATGAACAAGGCCGCGCGATCCTTCACCGACTGGCCTGGGTTCATGAACTCGGCCTTGCCGAGGATCAGACAGCCGGTCTCCTCCGAGGCACGCTTCAGCTTGATCAGCGGCGTGTCGCCGATCGCCTCGATAATGCCGTTGCGGAT
>DATICH010000143.1:0-3530 GCA_035456885.1 Methyloceanibacter sp. | reverse complement strand
CGAGTCGACCAGGATCGAGCCATATCGTTCGGCATCGAGCTTCGCTCGCACAGCCTCGCTCGCCTCGCGCCAGCCGACCACCGCCGACATGAATTTGAGCTGCTCGAAGATCGGCAATTGCCTGGCGAAGGCCGGCGCTGCTGCGAGCACCACGGCCACCAGGAGGTGCAGGGCAAGTGAAATTCTAAACAACATCAAACGATTAAGCTCGAGCATCGTCATCGTGACGAAGATCGAGGCGGCGGGATAGGCGGTCGCCGCCCAGTTGCCATGCGCGCGCGAGAGCATCGCTTGCACGGCGAGCAGCACGAGCACCGGCAGCGAAAGCGAAAGCAGCAGAAGCTTGTTTCCATCGCTCGGTACACGCAGCACGCGCCACGCTCCCCGCAGCAAGACCACGAACAGGATCGGCCCGAACACCCCGAGCTGGGCGCCGACAAATTCGCCGAGTTGCAGCGGATGAACGTAGGGGAACTGCCAGCCGATATTGGCAGCGGTGTGCCGCGCGGTCGGGAAGCCATGCTCGGCATTCCAGATCAGGTTGGGGCTGAACAGGGCAAGCGCGACCGCTGCTGCGACCACGCTGCGTCCGCCCTTGAGCGCCTCGCGCGCGTCATGACTGACCGCCGCATGGCAGGCGATGCAGAGAACGGCATAGATCATCGCCTGCTTGGCGAGCAGGCCCAGCCCGATCGCCATGCCGAGCAGGACCGCGTAGCCCGTGCTCCGCCGCTTCACCAGCATCACCCAAGCGTACAGCATGATCGTCCAGAACAGGATCAGCGGCACGTCGGTGGTGATCAGATTGGACGAGAAGGACACCCCCGGCAAAGTCGCGAACACGATCGCCGACCAGAACCCGATGCGCTCGCCATACAGAGAGCGGCCCGCGAGATAGAGCATCAAAGAAGCAAGCGTGTAGAGTACGGGCGATGCTGCGCGGATGCAGGCCTCGCCGTCGCCGCAGATCGCGCTTGCGCCGCGGATCAGCCAGGCGATCATCGGTGGCTTGGAGAAATAACCGAAATCGAGCGCGCGCGACCAACTCCAATATTGCGCCTCGTCGAAGCCGAGATCGGTTTCGGCGAAGTAGAGTCCCGCGAGCCGCAGCACGAGCAGTCCGCCGAGGCAAAGCGCGAGCTGGCGCGCATATGAACTCTCGATGACGACGGCGCGGCTCCCCAGGTTCAGCATGGCGGCCTTGACGATTGTGGGGTCCAACTGGCTCCCGGTGTATAATTGCCGGGGCACAGATTAGTGACTGGCGGGACTGCGGATCCCCATTTACCGCCGGCCTTGAAGAGTAAGCTTCAATGCGTCTTTCCGTCGTCATTCCGGCGTTCGATGAGGCAGGCAATATCGGCCGCTTGATCGAGGAGACCTTCGCTACGGTGCCGGAGGAAGCACTCGGCGAGGTGGTGGTGGTGGACGACGCGAGCGAAGACCGCACGGCGGCTGAGATCAAGGCACTTCTCGGCAAATATGCGCGCCTGCGCTACCTCCGGCATGGGGTGAGGGCGGGACAAAGCGCCGCGGTCCGGACCGGCGTGCTGGCGGCGCGTTTTCCGGTGATCGCCACCATGGATGGCGACGGACAGAACGATCCGAGCGACATTATGCGTCTTGCCGCCCGGCTCGGCGAGGACGGCCGCGAACCCGCCATGGCCGCAGGCATCAGAACCGGCCGCAAGAACACCGGCTCGCGCAAGGCGGCTTCGCGCTTTGCCAATTTCATTCGCGACAAGGTGCTCGCCGACGGCTGCCCCGACACGGGATGTGGGATCAAGCTCTATCGGCGCGATGCCTTTCTTGCGCTGCCTTATTTCACCGGCATGCACCGCTATTTGCCCGCCTTGTTCCAGACCTACGGTCACGAAGTCGCCTATGCGCGGGTCAACGATCGGCCACGGCTGAAGGGCGCCTCGAAATATACTAATCTTGGTCGAGCCCTGATCGGACTACACGATCTTGTGGGGGTAAGCTGGCTGCGTAGGCGCACGCAACTGCCGCCGGTTACCGAAGATCTATCGGGTGGCGCGCCAGGCGAGTAGGGAGGGTGGTATGCATTGGACGGACCTTGCCAATTGGTGGCAGGCAACGCCGACGACCGAGTTGATCTGGATCGGCGTTGGTCTCATCGCACAGCTTATGTTCTCGATGCGGTTTCTCGTGCAATGGGTAGCGACGGAACGCGCTCGCGCCAGCGTCATCCCCGAGACCTTCTGGTATTTCAGCTTCTTTGGCGGCGCCCTGCTGTTCGCCTATGCCTGCTATCGTCTCGACCCCGTATTCATGCTTGGCCAGGCGACCGGCCTCGTGATCTATTCGCGCAACCTCTATTTCATCTGGCTCGGCAAGAGGGGCCTGAGCCCGGCCAAGCTGGTGTAACCGGCAGCCGCGCGAGCCTCATGAATTTCCGCCTGAACGACCTCACCGTCCTCGAACAGGTGGCACTCGCGCTTTCGCTGATCTTCGTGGGTGTGCTTCTGATCGACCCTTTCGTGCTGGAGCGCGCCAGAGCGCTGCCGCCCGACATCCAGGCGTTCTTCCGGACGATCACCGATATCGGCAGGTCGAGTTGGATGCTGCTCCTGACCGGAGGAACACTTGCGCTTGTGCTCTTGCTGCGCCGGCGCCATTCGGACCTCCGAAACGCCGCCAGCTATGGGCTGATCGCTAGTGCCCTCGGCTTCGTCTTCGTGAGCGTTGCCGGGACCGCGCTGATCGCCAACTTGGCGAAGGGCATCATCGGCAGGGCGCGGCCATTCTTATTCGAAATGGGAGGCGGGCTCGAATTCAGGCTATTCGCCTTCGATCCCGAATATGCCTCTTTGCCTTCGGGTCACGCCGCCAACATTTTCGCCTTGGCGACGGCGATTGCAATTCTGTGGCCGAAGGCGAGGGTGCTGCTCTACACGCTCGCGGCCTGGATCGCGGCGAGCCGGGTGCTGATTGGCGAGCACTATGTCACCGACGTCGTGGCCGGCGCCATTCTCGGAACGGCCTTTCCCTATTTTGTGCGGGACCGCTTCGCCGCCCGTCGCTGGCTGTTCGAGCGCACGCGAGCAGGAGCCTATCGGCTGCGCGGGGAGGGGATCCGGCGTTGGTTCGGCCGGCAGGGGGCAGGCTGGCAGGTATGGAAGCGAGAGCGCGAGCCCCATAAATAGTTCACAAACCGGCGGCGAACACCCATATAGAGGCTAGCGGCGCAGCCCTTAGCGGGCGGGCTCAAGCCGCTTCACATCTCCCTTGAACCTGTTATAGGTTCCGGCCCCCGGGGCCTTTCCGGGGCGCGATTGGATTGACGCGGGGTGGAGCAGCCCGGTAGCTCGTCAGGCTCATAACCTGAAGGTCGTAGGTTCAAATCCTACCCCCGCAACCACCGACAGTTGACTCCCCGAAGCTTCAGCTTTGGGGAGTTTTTGTTTGCGCCCGGAGTTGTCGCAAAGAGCCAGGATCTGGGCCAAGTCGCCATGGAGGGTGGCGGCAATACCCTGACCGTCGCCCCCTGGATGCAGCTCAATGCGGTC
>DATICH010000142.1:0-4936 GCA_035456885.1 Methyloceanibacter sp. | reverse complement strand
CCCTCGCCGATATGGTGGCGCGGCTGCTCAGCCGCGGTCTGATCCAGCGGCGCCGCGCCAAGGACGATGCCAGGGCCTACTCGATCAAGCTCAGCCCGCAAGGCGCCAGGACGCTGCGCGAGGCCCAGCCAGGCGCCGCTGCGGCCGACCAGAAATTGTTGGCAAGCCTGCCCCCGGCCAAGCGGCAGGACTTTCTCGAGTCGCTCAATCTGATCGTCACCGCCATCCGCAAATAACGTCGCCTAACCCTGCGGCTCACCCTGAGGTATCAGCAGAGGCAGGATCTTCTCCCTGATGGCCTGCTCGGTGAGGGGGCCGACATGGCGGTAGGCGATCTTGCCGTCGCCGCTCACCACATAGGTCTCGGGCACGCCATAGACGCCGAAATCGATGGCAGTCCGCCCGGAAGGGTCGACGCCGACCCGCGCATAGGGATTGCCGTGGCGCCCGAGAAAGCGCCGGGCCGAGGCCGCGTCGTCCTTATAGTCGATCCCGTAGAGCCTGACGCCTGGTCTCGCGCCGAGCGCCATCAGCATGGGATGCTCGATCTGGCATTCGGCGCACCACGAAGCGAACACGTTGACGATGGTCGGCTCGCCCTCGGCTAGGTCGGTTGAAGCGAAGCCCGGGACCGGTTCGCCGTTTGCAAGCAATCCTTCGAGCTGCGGCAGGTCGAATTCGGGAACCGGCTTGCCGACCAGGGCCGAGGGAAGGCGCGAGGGATCGCCGCTCTCGAGTGCGTACCAGAACAGCCCGGCCAGCACCGCGAAGATCAACAAGGGAAGCGCCGGAGCGAAACGCCGCGGCCGCCGTTCGCGCGTGACTTCGGTCATGACCGGCTCTTCCGCCGGCTACGCGGTTTTGCCGGCGACCGCTCGGCGCGCGCCGAGCGGCGCGTGACGCCGCGCTTCTCCATTTCGGCAATGAGGCGGCGCTGCCTGCGATCGTCCTCGACGATGAAGTAGGCGAGCGCGGCGATGGCGAGGAACGCTACACCATAGGCGGCAACGATGAAGGCTGCGTGCGGGCCGAGGTCAGGCATGGATCAAGCCTCGACCAGAGCAGCGTGCTCGATCTGCCTCTGCTGCATGGCGCGGACGCGGCGGCGCAAGATCTCGGCGCGCATGGCGATGAGATGCAACAGCACGAAGAGCAAGGTGAAGCCCACGGCCATGACGAAGAGCGGCGCGAGCATGGATGGATCGATGGAAGGCCCGCCCGGGCGGATGATGCTGGCGGGCTGGTGCAGCGTGTTCCACCAATCGACGGAGAATTTGATAATCGGGATATTGACCACGCCGACCAGCGCGAGAATGGCGGCGGCGCGGCCGGCGCGGCCAGGCTCCTCGATCGCCTGCCAGAGCGCGATCAGCCCGAGATAGAGCAGGAACAGTACCAGCATCGAGGTGAGCCGCGCGTCCCACACCCAATAGGTGCCCCACATCGGCTTGCCCCAGAGCGAGCCGGTAACCAGCGCGACGAAGCAGAAGGTGGCGCCGATCGGGGCCGCGGCCTTGGCGGCGACATCGGCCAGCGGATGGCGCCAGATCAGCGTGCCGAGCGCGGCGATGGCGATCAGCACATAGCCGAACATGGCAAGCCAGGCCGAGGGCACATGCACGAACATGATGCGCACCGTCTCGCCCTGCTGATAATCGGGCGGCGCGACGAAGAAAGCGAGATAGAGGCCGATGCCGATCAGCAGCAGCGCCGCCACCGCGAGCCAGGGGATGGCGCGGGCGGCCAGCTCCAGGAAGCGCGTGGGATTGGCGAGGCTGATCATCGGGCCTGATCTAGTTGGTTTGGGACATCACCGCAATGCGGTGCGGAGCGCCGCGGCGGCGGCGATTGGTGCCAGCACGATGGCGGCGAGGCTCAGCGCGCAAAGCATGAGGAAGGGCGGCCAGGGCGAGGCGGGACCCGTGATCGCGGCCGAGGCGGCGGCGACGCCGAAAATCAGCACCGGCACGTAAAGCGGCAGCACCAGCAGCGCGAGCAGGAGACCGCTCCGGCGTAACCCAAGCGTGAGGCTCGCGCCGATCCCGGCGACGAAGCTCACCGCCGGCGTGCCGGCCAGCATCGATAGCACAAGCCATGGCATTGCCTCGAGTGGGAGGTTCAGCAATAGACCGAGAACCGGCGCGAGCAGCGCCAGCGGCACGCCGGTGGTGAGCCAATGCGCGAGGCACTTCACCGCGGCGACGGCGGCGAGCGGCAGGGCGCCGGTGGTCAGCACGTCGAGCGAACCGTCCTCATAGTCGTTCTCGAAGAGGCGGCCGGCCGAGAGCAGCGCGGCAAGCAAGAGCGCCACCCACAACATGCCGGGCGCGATGCGGGCGAGCAGGTTGAGATCGGGGCCGAGCCCGAGCGGGGTGATGGCGATGACCACGAGGTAGAAGCCGAGCGCGACACCGATGGCGCCACCCTCGCGCCAGGCGAGCTTCAGGTCGCGGGCGAGCAGGGCAAGAGCCTCTCTCACCGCACGCGCTCCTTGCCGAGTGCAAGCTTGTGCGCGAACTTGCTCTTCAGCGGCGTGTGGCTGGCGACAACGGCGATGCCGCCGGAAGCAAGATGCGCGCCGATGGCAGCATCGAGCAGCTCGAGGGAGGCAGCGTCGAGCGAAGTTTGCGGCTCATCGAGCAGCCAGATCGGGCGCGGCGCGGCGACCAGGCGGGAGAGCGCCAGCCGCCGCTTTTGCCCGGCGGAGAGCAGTCCGGCGTGAAGATCGGCGAGCGGGGCGAGACCGAACGCGGCGAGCGCGTTCCTCACATCCGCGCCGGCGCCGCCGAGGAACGTCGACCAGAATTGCAGGTTCTCGCCGACGCTCAGGCTCGGCTTCACCGCGTTCAGGTGGCCGACATAGTGACAAAGCTCCGGCAGCGCGTGGTCGGGGCTTGCGCCTTCGAGGTGAAGCTCGCCTGCGGCCAGTGGCAGGAGCCCGGCGATCTGCCGCAAGAGGCTGGTCTTGCCGGCGCCGTTCGGGCCGCTGACGAGCAGCGCTTGGCCCGGCGCGAGCTCGAAGCTCAGGTCGCGGAAGATCGTCCTGCCGCCGCGCTGGCAGCCGAGCTTATGGGCGGCGAGGCCGAACGTCTGCTGCATTTTGCTCAGCTTTTGCGCAAGTTGAGACCGGTTAAGGCATTCGAGGCGGCGAAATCGCGCGCCGCAAAGTCTCTTCGCGTCATTGTCTCGTTGCCGCAAGGGCTTTTATAAGCAGGGATCGGGCGCAATATCGGGTATCAGACTTGCATCCGACGACTGGGCGCCTGACCACCGACAAGGAGATCCCGTTGACCGCGGCAGTTGAACCTTCGCTCGACAGCTTCAAATGCCGCCGCACGCTCAAAGTCGACGGTGAGAAATACGACTATTTCAGCCTGAAGGAGGCGGAAGCCAACGGCCTCGACGGCATTGCCGGCCTGCCCTTCTCGCTCAAGGTGCTGCTGGAAAACCTGCTGCGGCACGAGGACGGCCGCACGGTGACCGCCGACGACATCCGCGCGGTCGCCGATTGGCTGAAGGAGCGGAAGAGCGACCGCGAGATCGCCTTTCGGCCGGCGCGCGTCCTGATGCAGGACTTCACCGGCGTGCCCGCCGTGGTCGATCTGGCGGCGATGCGCGACGCCATGGCCAAGCTCGGCGGCGACCCGAACAAGATCAATCCGCTGGCGCCGGTCGATCTCGTCATCGACCACTCGGTGATGGTCGATGCGTTCGGCTCGGGGCTGGCGTTCCAGATCAATGTCGACAAGGAGTATGAGCGGAACAGCGAGCGTTACGCATTCTTGAAATGGGGCGCGGGCGCGTTCGACAATTTCCGCGTGGTGCCGCCGGGCACCGGGATTTGCCATCAGGTCAATCTGGAATATTTGGCGCAGACGGTGTGGACCAAGGCGAATGGCGGCAACCCGGTCGCCTTCCCCGACAGCTTGGTCGGCACCGACAGCCACACCACCATGGTCAACGGGCTATCGGTGCTCGGCTGGGGCGTGGGCGGCATCGAGGCGGAGGCCGCCATGCTCGGCCAGCCGATCTCGATGCTGATCCCCGAGGTGATCGGCTTCCGGCTCACCGGCGAGTTGCAAGACGGAGTCACGGCGACGGATCTCGTGCTGACGGTCACCGAGATGCTGCGCCGCGCCGGCGTGGTCGGCAAATTCGTCGAGTTCTACGGCGAAGGCTTGGGCAATCTGCCGCTCGAGGATCGGGCCACGATTGCCAACATGGCGCCGGAATATGGCGCGACTTGCGGCTTTTTCCCCGTCGACGAGGAGACGCTCACCTATCTCGACGCGACGGCGCGCAAGAAGGGGCGCATCGCCCTGGTCGAGAAATATGCCAAGGCTCAAGGCATGTTTCGCACCAAGAAGACGCCGGATCCCGTATTCACCAAGACGCTCCAGCTCGATCTCGGCGATGTCGAGCCGTCGATCGCCGGACCGAAGCGCCCGCAGGATCGGGTGCCCCTCGCGCATGCGGCAAAGGCCTTCGCCGAGGCGCTCGACAAGGAATACGGCAAGGCGGCCGAAGCCGGGAAGCGCGTGCCGGTGAAGGGCAAGAATTTCGATCTCGGCCATGGCGACGTGGTGATCGCCGCCATCACCTCTTGCACCAACACGTCGAACCCGTCGGTGATGGTGGCGGCGGGGCTGCTGGCGCGGAACGCGGTCGAGCGCGGCTTGCGGGTGAAGCCCTGGGTCAAGACTTCGCTCGCGCCGGGCTCGCAGGTGGTGACCGACTATCTGGAGAAAGCAGGCTTGCAGGATGATCTCGACAAGCTCGGCTTCAACCTGGTGGGTTATGGCTGCACAACTTGCATCGGCAATTCCGGTCCGCTGTTGGAGGAGATTTCGCAGACCATTCACGAGCATCATCTGGCCGTGGCCTCGGTGCTCTCCGGCAACCGCAATTTCGAGGGCAGGGTCAATCACGACGTGCG
>DATICH010000141.1:0-3958 GCA_035456885.1 Methyloceanibacter sp. | reverse complement strand
GATGGAAACGCCTTGCTGGCCCGCGGCGAGATTGCGGCGGTAGAAGGCATTCGAGTCCTCGGCGGTAGAGAAGCCGGAGTACTGCCGCACGGTCCAGGGCCGCTGCACATACATGGTGGGGTAGGGGCCGCGCAGATATGGCGGGATGCCGGGCATGCCATCGAGGAAGTCGAGACCCTTGAGATCGCCGGCGCCATAGGCCGGCTTGACGGCGACGCCTTCCGGCGTCTGCCACGCAGGCGCATCAACCGACCCCTTGCCGCCGGCGGTTGCTTGGCCGAGGTCTACCTCGGTGAAGGAAGGAATGCGCGTCATCAGCGGTCGATCTCGGAGTAGGCGGCTCTCAGAATTTGCAGCGTATCACAGCCCTGGTGAAGGAAGGTGCTAATGCCCGCCTTCTCGAACGCCTCTTGGTTGTCGCCTGGCCTGCCGGCGAGATAAACACGGGCCGCGCCAGCCGCGATCAGTGCTTTAGTGGTTGCCCCCGCCTGATCCGCGTAGACCTTGTCGGCGGAGCACAGACAAGCAAGTTTCGCCCCGGATTCAGCGAATCGTTTCGCGAGGTTGTCGCCTTTTCCTTCCACCGCTTCGATGCCGCCGGTCTCGAATAGGCTCTTGGCGAAGCTTGCCCGCGCATTGAAGTCGGAGGCGCGGCCGAGACAGGCGAGGAAGACCTTGGGCCGCGTCCCGTGTTTGGCGAGATAGGCGTCGCTGCGGTCGCGCAAGCGCTCGAAAGGCTCGGCGAGCCTGATCGGCGCAAGCACCATTTCGTCGCCGCTGACCGATTCGAGACGCGGCGGTGCCAGAACCGCAACCGGCTCCTCGGCGAGATCGGGAAAATCGCTGGTGCCGATCAGCGAATCCTTCCTCCGCGCGACATTGGCTTGACGCTCGGCGCGCACCCTGGCGACGGCTTTCTGAATCGATCCGGATTCGATCGCGTTCGCCGCGCCGCCGTCGCGCTCGATCTGTTGGAACAGGGACCATGACACGTGACAGAGCTGGTCGGTCAGCGCCTCGATGGCTCCGGAGCCCGCGGCCGGATCGGCGACGCGATGAATATTAGCTTCCTCGATGAGGATGGTCTGCGTATTGCGGGCGATGCGGCGGGCGAAAGCGTCGGGCAGGCCAAGCGCCGCGCTGAACGGCAGCACCGTGACGGCATCCGCCCCGCCCACGGCTGCGCCAAGCGCGGCGATGGTGCCGCGCACGATGTTCCCATGCGGATCGCGCTTGGTCATCATGCGCCACGCGGTCTCGGCGGCCACGAAGGCTGGACGGGATTCGAGCCCGCATGTCTCTTCGATGCGCGTCCAGAGTTTGCGCAAGGCGCGGAACTTGGCGATGGTGAGGAATTGGTCCTGGTCGGCGGCGAGCCGGAAGTAGATCATGCGCCGCGCGTCGTCGAGCGGAACGCCGCCAGCTTCGAGCGCGCGCAAATATGCGACGGCGCTGGCGAGCGCGAAGGCAAGCTCTTGCGCTTCCGAACCGCCCGCGGCATGCACGACCCTGCCGTCGGCGACGGCGAATGGTCCGCGGAAGCCTTGTCCCGCGAGATCGGCCACCAAACCGGCGGCGATCGGCGCAAGGATGGGCCAGGGAAGCGGTATCTCGCCGGTCAAGGCCATGACCGCGAGCGGTCCGAAGCCAAACCGGACGTTGACGTCCCTGGGTGCGAGCCCGCGCGCCTTGATAAGGGTTGCGATCAGACCGGCGGCATCCTTCGACTCGATGCTGAGATCAAGATCGATGGCGATGCCGGCGTCGAGATGGACATTGTCGAGCGTGGCGCTGATCGCGCCGCCATTGGCCGGAAGGCAGTAGCCGTAGTCGCCCACGGCACCCTGGAACACCGGTTGAAGCGCGTTCGCGCCGTTGTTTAGGTCTTCGAGGATCTGCGTGTTGGCAGCTTCCGGGTTGGTGAGGTCGATGCGCTGCATGATCGCCCAAGGCGCGCCCGGCGCACGGCCTGGGATGCGGCTTGCCTCGCGCGCGCGGGCGTAGAGCGGCTCGATGTCGATGCCGTCATAGGTCTTGAAGCAGAGCACCGAGAACGGCGCATCCTTCAGCGCCTCTTCGACAAGCGATTTCCAGGCCGCCTCGTCGGCGGCGGGGAAGTCGCGGGCAAGTGTCAGTTCCACCATGCGTCTCAAGCTCTAAACTGAACAGGTCCCCTCCTAGCATGAAGGGAAAGCGACAAGGAAGCCGCGCGCGTGTCTTTGCGGCTAATCCTGGGAAAAGCTAAACTGCGAGGCGGAATCGAGGAGGCGAGACGATGGCCAACGACGAAGCGGCGCCCGAGGAGAAGAAGAAGCCTGCGCGGAGCAGGAAGCCTCGTGCCAAGAAGACCGGCGGCAGCAAACCGGCGGGTGAGGAGGGGGCCGGACCGGTGCCCGGCGAAAAGGCCCCGGACGCCAGCGTCTATATCGGGCAGAGCATCAAGCCGGAATATATCTGGCTCAGGCTCGCCAACCGGCACGGGCTGATCACCGGTGCCACCGGCACGGGCAAGACCGTCACCCTGCAAGGCCTGGCCGAGGGTTTCTCCGACGCTGGCGTGCCAGTGTTCTGCGCCGACGTGAAGGGCGATCTTTCCGGGGTGGCCGAGAAGGGCGAATCCAAGGACTGGGTTGAGGCACGCGCCAAGGAGATCGGCTACACGGTCGATTACAAGGCCTATCCGGTGATCTTCTGGGATCTGTTCGGCGAGCAAGGCCACCCGATCCGCGCGACGGTTTCGGAGATGGGGCCGCTGCTTCTGTCCCGGCTGATGAATCTCAACGACACCCAGGAAGGCGTGCTCAACATCGCCTTCAAGATCGCCGATGACGAGAAGCTGCCGCTGCTCGACCTCAAGGATTTGCAGGCGCTGCTCGAGGACTTGGCGGTGCGCGATGATCTCACTACCAAATACGGCAACGTCGCCAAGGCCACAGTGGGCTCGATCCAGCGTTCGCTGCTGGTGTTGGAGCAGCAAGGCGCCACCCATTTCTTTGGCGAGCCCACGCTCAAAGTCTCCGATCTGATGCGAACCCGGTTGGGTCAGGGCTATATCAGCGTGCTTGCCGCCCACAAACTCATGGAGTCACCCCGGCTCTATGCAACCTTCCTGCTGTTTCTGCTGTCTGAGCTGTTCGAGGAACTGCCCGAGATTGGCGATCCGGAGAAGCCGAAGCTCGTGTTCTTCTTCGACGAGGCGCATCTTTTGTTCAGAGATGCACCTAAGGCGTTGCTGGAGAAGGTCGAGCAGGTGGTCCGCCTGATCCGTTCGAAGGGCGTCGGCGTCTATTTCGTCACGCAGAACCCGCTCGACGTTCCCGATACTGTGTCGCGCCAGCTCGGTAACCGCGTTCAGCACGCCTTGCGTGCTTTTACCCCAGCGGAGCAGAAGGCCGTCAGGGCGGCGGCGCAGACTTTCCGCAAGAACCCGAACATCGACACCGAGCAGGCGATCATGCAGCTCGGCATTGGCGAGGCGCTGGTCTCGACGCTCGACGAGAAGGGCCAGCCGACCATGGTGGAGCGGACCTGGGTCAAACCGCCGAATGCACGGGTGGGCCCGATCACGGCGGCGGAGCGCAAGGCGGTGATCAATGCGAGCCCGGTACGCGGCGAGTATGACGAGGTCAAGGATCGGGAGTCGGCCTACGAGATTCTGCAAAAGCGTACGGCCAAGCGCGCGGAAGACTCCGAAGTCGCGGAGAGCGATGACGAGACCCCGGCAAGAAAGAAAGCCGGAACGGCTTCGCGTAGCGACAGTTTCTGGACGACGCTCACCAAGACGGTGATCCGCACGGTAGTGCCGGCGGCAACCCGGGTACTGGAGCAGCAGATCAAACGGGGCGCCCTCGGGGGCATTAAGCGCCGGTAACTCATAAGCGCTTCACCGCATTGGGCCGATCCGCTACTGATCGCCCATGCTCACGCTTGACGGCATCAGCCTGCGGCTCGGCGGCCA
>DATICH010000140.1:0-4057 GCA_035456885.1 Methyloceanibacter sp. | reverse complement strand
GCCTCGATCGCGAAGGAGGGGGAGGGCTATCGCGTGCATCTGAAGCGCGGCGACAGCGTCGCCGCCGAGCTGGTAATGGCGGCGACGGGACGGGCGCCGAACACCGCCGGCGTCGGGCTGCAGCAGCTCGGCGTCGCGCTCGGCTGGAACGGTCATATCGTGGTGGACGAGTTCTCCAAGTCCTCGATCGATAGTCTCTATGCCGTGGGGGATGTCACCGACCGCGTGCAACTCACCCCTGTGGCCATCCACGAGGCGACCGCGTTCGTCGAGACCGTGTTCAACGACACGCCGACGCCGGTCGATCACACATTCATTCCGACGGCAGTGTTCGCCCAGCCGGAGATCGGCACGGTGGGTCTGTCCGAGGAAGTCGCGCGCGAGAAATACCCCAATGTCGATGTCTACAAGTCACAGTTCCGGCCGCTGAAGTCGATGATCAGCGGCCGCGACGAGAAAATGCTGATGAAGCTGGTGATCGACGCGGATTCGGACAAAGTGCTCGGCTGTCACATTCTCGGCGCTGACGCCGCGGAGATCGTGCAGATGATGGCCATTCCGCTCAAGCTTGGCGTGACCAAGGCGCAGCTCGACAGGACCATGGCGCTGCATCCGAGTGCGGCAGAGGAGCTGGTGACGATGCGGCACAGATGGGAGCCGCCGAAGCCCGTGGCGGGGTCGGATGCGGCGGCTTGAGGACAAGATCGCGCTGGTCACCGGCGCCGGCGCAGGAATCGGCAGGGCGGTCGCCGAGACCTTCGCCCGGGAGGGCGCAATTGTCGCTGTGACCGACCGTGACGTCAACGCGGCGCGGGACGTGGCGGACGCCATCGTCAAGGCGAATGGCGCGGCAAGCGCGCATCAGGTCGATGTGACCGACACGCCGCAAGTCAAGGCGCTGATGCAGGAGATCGCCGCGAAGCACGGCCGGCTCGACGTCTTGGTGAACAACGCGGGGGTGGGGGAGCGCGCGGATTTCAGGCATCTCACCGACGAGGCCTGGGACCGGGTGTGGAAGACCAATCTCGACGGCACGGTGCGCTGCGCGCGCGAGGCCTTCGATCTGCTCAAGGCCTCCGGCAAGGCGTCGGTGATCAACCTCTCCTCGGTGATGGCGACCAAGCATACGCGGCAGATGGCGGTCTATTCGGCGACCAAGGGGGCGGTGGCGGCGCTGACGCGGAGCTTGGCGGTCGAATATGCGCCTTACGGCATCAGGGTAAATGCGCTCATGCCCGGCTATGTCGAAACGGCGCTGATCGCGCGCTATATCTCAAATCCGATGATCGCCAAGGCGCTGCTTACGCAGACGCCGCTCAGGCGCTTCGGTACGCCGCAGGACATCGCCAATGCGGCGTTGTTCCTCGCTTCCGACGAGGCGGCTTATGTCACCGGCGCATCGCTCAATGTCGATGGCGGCATGGGGACCACGCTCTAAGGAAAAATGCGGTGAGGCAAAAGCGCCATCGATCAGGTCTTAGCGCGGGCGTCGCGTTAGCCGTGCTGGCGGTGGCTCCCTTTTGCTTTGCGGCCGAAGACGCTGCATCGGAGATCAGGGCCGCGCTGGCGCAATGGACGGAAGATTTCAACGCGGGGCGTGCAGACAAGGTCTGCGATCTGTTCGCCAAGGACGCGCGCGCCGACGTGGCCGGCGCGCGCGAACGCGACTACGCCGCGATCTGCGATCTGCTCACGCGGTCGCTGGACGACACGGCGCGGCATTACCATTACGCCATGGACATCGAGGAGATCTTGGTGTTCGGCGATGTGGCGGTGGTGCGACTGATCTGGACCTTGACCATCAAGCAACCGGACGGCGGCACGACCAAGTCGATCGAGTCTGGCATGGACATCTTCCATAAGCAACCGGACGGCAGCTGGAAGATCATCCGCTACATGTCCTATGAGCGCTAGGAGCCGGCGATCGCCGCCGCCGGACGCCTTGCCAGTCCAGGCAGCATCAAGGTCTCCTCGATGATGCCGTCGACCACGGCGACCAGCGCGGCTTGCTCGGAACCGCCGAGCTTCTTGATCGCGTCATAGCGCGCGAGCTGGCGGTCGGCGCTCGTGCCGCGCGCGACGATATTGCGCGCATGCGCGATCTCGGCGGTACAGCCGAAATAGGCGGCGTCCTCGCTGACCAGCTCGAACAATTCCTCGAGCAACACGTCGAAGGGTACGACCTCGCCCTTGCCGAAATCGACCATGCCCTGCTCGATGCCGTAGCGCTGCGCGCGCCAGCGGTTCTCGCGCACCAGGAAGGGCGGATAATGCCGCCAGCGCTGGTTTTGCCGGCGCAAGCGGAAGAGCATGCGCAAGATGCAGAGGTAGAGCGCCGCGATGGCGATACTGTCGTCGATCAGCGGACAGACATCGGTGATGCGCATTTCCAGCGTGGGGAAGCGCGCGGAGGGACGCAAATCCCACCAGAGCTTGGTCGCGTCCTCGATCAGCCCGGCATGGACCAGAAGCTCGACGGTGCGCTCATATTCGCTCCAGCTGGAGAATTGGTGCGGGATGCCGGTGCGGGGCAGCTCGTCGAACACCGACAGGCGATAGGATTTCAGCCCGGTCTGCGCGCCCTGCCAGAAGGGCGAGGAGGTGGAGAGCGCGAGCAGATGCGGCAGGAAATAGGCGGCCTGGCCGAGCAGATCGATCCTGAGCTCGTCATCCTCGATGCCGACATGCACATGCATGCCGCAAATCACCAGCCGCCGGGCGACGTGCTGGAGGTCCCGCGCCAGCACGTTGTAGCGCTCCTTGTCGGTGTGCTGCTGGTGCGACCATTCGGCGAAGGGATGGGTCGAGGAGGCGATCGGCGCGAGTCCGAATTCGCCGGCGATCTCGGCCACCGTGCCGCGCAGCTGCACCAGCTGGTCGCGCGCCTCCGGCATCGATTTGCAGACGGCGGTGCCGACCTCGATCTGCGAGCGCAGAAACTCGGGGCTCACCCGGCCGCGTAACGCCGCCTCGCATCTGGCGAACAGCTCGGGCGGCGGCTCCTGCACCACGTCGCGGCTTTCCTTGTCGACGAGGAGATATTCCTCCTCGATGCCGATGCTGAAGCTTGGTTCCTTGATGGCCATGGCGCGCAATGTGGCACAAAGCGGGAGGGCGGCGGTAGGCAGAATAACCGGCTCAGACCAAGCCCTTGAGCAGTGCGCCGACGACATAGGCGACGCCCGCCGCCGCCATGCCGATGGCGAAGGTTTCAAGCCCGGCCCGCCACCACGGCGTCGGCGACCAATAGCTGCGCAGCGAGCCGATGGCGAAGAAGGTCATGCCAGTCATGACCGTCGCCGGCCAGATCGGGTCGGCGAGCCCCAAAGCATAAGGGATGATCGGCACGCTGCCGCAGACCACGAAGGCGAAGAAGGTCATCAGGGCCGCCTTGAACGGCGAGCGGATCACCGCCGGCATGCCGTGCTCCTCGGCCATCATGGTGTCGATCCAGCGCTCGCGCCGCGCGGTGATCACCTCGACCGCGGTCTCAAGCGCCTCGCCCTTGAAGCCTTTGGCCTCGAAGATCTGGCGGACCTCCTCGCGCTCGCCTTCCGGGGCCAGGTCCACATGCCGCTCCTCCATGCGGCGGAGCTGTTCGTATTCGTCATGTTCGGCCTTGGTGCCGGTGTAATTGGCGGCAGCCATCGAGAACCCATCCGCCAGCAAATTGGCGACGCCGAGAACGATCACCACGCCGGCCGAGAGATTGGCGCCGACCACGCCCGCCATGATGGCGAACGTGGTCACCGTGCCGTCGATGCCGCCATAGACCCAGTCGCGCAGATAGCTGGCTTTCGGCCCTTTCTCCAGGCGCCTGGCGATCTCGCCGGGGTGATGGCCGTGCTCCAAATGCCGATCCAAGGCTCGCTTCCTTCCGGGGTCTTGCGGATATGTGGCACGCTCAAGCGGCCACGGCAATTAAGCGCCGCCTGCTAGCCACGGTTCCGCCAATCGCCTATATAGCGTTGACTCTTAAGGAGTGTGTAGACATGGCACCGCGTTGGAGCCCCGACAGCTGGCGCTCGAAGCCGATCGAGCAAGTCCCGGCCTATCC
>DATICH010000139.1:0-10303 GCA_035456885.1 Methyloceanibacter sp. | reverse complement strand
GTTACGTCTCGGCGGTGAGCAAGTCCGACACGATCGACGGCTGGCGCGACCGGCGGTTCGACGGGGGCATTGTGATCGACGTGCAGTCGGGCGAGATCGGCGGCGGCGGCCTGTCGATGCCGCATTCGCCACGGCTTCATGCCGGTAAACTCTGGGTGCTGAATTCAGGCACCGGCGAGTTAGGCTGGATCGAGCTGGCGCCGAAGGCCGCCGACGCCAAGTTCCATGCGGTGGCGTTCTGTCCGGGCTTCGTGCGCGGTCTCGGCTTCCACGGTAAATTTGCACTCGTTGGCCTCTCCAAGCCGCGCTATGAGCGCTTTGAGGGCTTGGCGCTCGACAAGAAACTGGCCGCAGCGGATTCGGAGCCGTGGTGCGGAGTGCAAGTCATCGACCTCGACTCCGGCGCCTGCGTCCATTGGTTCCGGATCGACGGTCCAGTTGGCGAGCTTTACGATGTCGCGGTGGTGCCCGGCGTCCTGCGGCCGATGTCGCTGAGCTTCGCCTCGGGCGAGATTTTGGGCCTAATTACTCATGATGCATTCGACGAAATGGGATTTGTTTGACGTCCGCTTCTGGCACGAAGCGGACATAGCGAGGGCAAACTTATCCCCGCGCTGCAAACCTACCGTATCATTGCGTCACCTCGTCCGTTAAGGGGCGCGCTCTAGTGGCGTCTTGATCGCGGGACGGGGTGCGGCGCCCGCGGGTCTGGTTCGCAGCCAGGCACTCGGGCCGCATCGGGGCTCCCCCCGGGACCACTCTACGAGTCCCTGTCAGGAGCTGACTGACGACTTGGCCTCGCGCTCCGCGCGAGCGCGGTAAGGCCAATCGAAAGCGGGGGCCGGTGCCGTACAAAGCCGCCGCAAATGAGCATGCGCTCTTTGTGATGCGCTACCGGCCTCCGGCCTACTTGAGCGCATAGCTACTTGAGCGCATGTGGCGCGCCGGAAGGCGCGCGCCGTCTCTGGAAACGGAGACGGACACCACAGGTTTGCGCTTTTCGGCGCGCCATCCCCTCGATCCTTCGAGACGGGCCTGCGGGCCTTCCTAAGGATGAGGGGAAGAAGCATAGCCCGGATGCGTCCGCATCGCGGCAACGGTGACGCACGGCTCTTTGACATCGCGATTGCGTCTCGGGCACCGCGCGGCGCGCATGCGGAGCCATGATGGCCAGGTATTTTCGAGAGGCTAAAGCCCCTAGCTCGCCTGGTCGGAGGTCTCGTCGGTGGCCGGGTCGGGCTGATCGGACCCGTTCTCGCCGCGGGCCTCTTCGCGGCCGTTGCCGCCATGGCGCCGCTGGTCGCGCGCTGCGTCGCGGCTGCCGCGAAAATCGCCGCCGCCGCCGCCGGCGCGTATCTCGGGGCCCGCGCCCTCGCCCATCTCCTCGCCCTCGTCCTCGCCGCCTTCGGCGCCGAAGCGGCCCTGGCGCATGCCGCCATTGGGGCCCTCGCCCTGATGCGGTCCGCCATGCTGCGGCCCAAGCTGCTGCTGCGCCGCCATGATGATGCGATTGTAGTGTTCGGCGTGCTGGAGATAGCTCTCCGCTGTGACCATGTCGCCGGAGGCGAGCGCGTCGCGCGCGAGCGACATGTATTTCTCGGCGATATGCGCCGCGGTGCCCCTGATCTTCACGTCGGGGCCGTTCGATTCGAAGTTCCGCGCCAATGGATTTTGGGGCTTGCGGCCGCGGCCTCTTCCCCGGCGGTTCTGCTGTCCTTGCCTCATTTCCTTCTGTTCACCTATAAGGCGGGGGGCTCAAGCGCCGTCCTCGCGTCCTTCCCTGCTCACTTCCTCAATCGCCGGCTCGATGTCCAAATGCGATTCTTGCGTCCGGAACGCCGGACCAGCCGTGCAGCCTGCTTTCGCGCTGTTCTTGTCTTGTCTGAGCGAAACTCCGGCGCTTAAGCGTCGAATGAGCCCTTCAGCCAGCGCCGGCCAACCTCAATCTGATGGGCGGTTGAGCCAATCCCGAACGTCCCGAGAGGCGGGTCAAGCCTTGCTACCGAGGTTCTTAAGGATCCGCTCGCGTTGCCTTGCAACCGGCCGCGCGCCGTCTGGCGCCAATGGCCGAATGGTCGTCTGCTAAAGCCGAACCTAACCTGAACATGGCGGCTTTCCAAGCGATTTTTTGGCGCATGCGAACTGACCTGGGTCAATTTCTGGCCACCACGAGCCGGGGTCGTCCGGCGAGGTCGTACTCCGTAGCCTCGACCGTGAGACCCGCAAGTTCAAGGATTTCCGCCACGGCCTCGGCTTGGTGTGGGCCGATCTCGAAGAGAAGCCTCGCCTGATCGGCCATGACGGAAGGCGCGTCCGCGGCGATGCGACGATAGGCGTCGAGCCCGTCCGCACCGCCGTCGAGGGCAAGCCGCGGATCGTAGAGCCGCACCTCATCGGCCAGGATGTCGATTTCGGCGGTGGCGAGATAGGGCGGATTGGAGAGGACGAGATCGAACCTGCGATCGATCGCTCCGAGCCAATCGGCGGCAAGGAAGCTCGCACGATTCCCGACGCCGAGCCGCGCGGCATTTTCCACCGCGAGCGCGAGCGCAGCCTGGCTGAGATCGGTGCCCAGTCCGCGCGCCTCGGGCAGCTCGGCCAACAGCGTGAGCAGAATGCAGCCCGAGCCGGTGCCGAGGTCGAGGAGGCTGAGCGGACGGTCGTGCCCTCCCCGCGCCCCGGCGAATGCGAGCGCCGCCTCGATCAGAGTCTCGGTATCGGGGCGCGGGTCGAGCGTCTCCGCACCGACCAGAAACTCGCGGCCGTAGAACTCGCGCGTGCCGATAATGCGGGACACTGGCTCGCGCGCGATGCGGCGCGCCAACGCCTGGTCGAGCAGCGCGGCGGCCTCGGGGCACAGCGTCTCGCGGCCGCGCGCGACATAGGCCTCCTGCGTCAGCGCCGCCGCGTGGCAAAGCAACAGCCGCGCGTCGAGCTCCGGCGTCTCGATGCCCGCCCGCCGCAACATCCCTGCGGCGCCGGCGAAGGCCTCATGCAAGGTGACGGTGTCAGGCATGAGCCTCTTCCTGCATGGCGGCAAGCTGGGTCGCCTGCTGCTCGGTGGTGAGCGCATCGATGATCTCGTCGAGCGCCTCGCCGCCCTCCAGCACATAAGGCAGCTGATGCGTGGTGAAGCCGATCCGGTGATCGGTGACGCGGCCTTGCGGGAAATTATAGGTGCGGATGCGTTCGGAACGGTCGCCGCTGCCGATCTGGCTGCGGCGGTCCTGCGCCCGCGCCGCATCGAGTTTGGCGCGCTCCATTTCGTAGAGCCGCGCGCGCAGCACCTTCATCGCCTTCGCCTTGTTCTTGTGCTGCGACTTCTCGTCCTGCTGGCTGACCACGATCCCGGTGGGCAGATGCGTGATCCTGACCGCGCTGTCGGTGGTGTTGACCGACTGACCGCCGGGGCCGCTCGAGCGGAACACGTCGATGCGCAGATCCTTATCGTCGATCTTGATGTCCACCTCCTCGGCCTCGGGCAACACGGCGACGGTGGCCGCCGAGGTATGGATACGGCCCTGCGCTTCGGTCTCCGGCACGCGTTGCACACGGTGTACGCCGGACTCGAATTTGAGCCGGGCGAACACGCCCTTGCCGGTGACCTCGGCGATAATCTCCTTGTAGCCGCCGGTGGCGGACTCGCTTGCGGACAGCACCGCGACCTTCCAGCCGTGCCGATCGGCATAGCGCTGATACATGCGGAACAGATCGCCGGCGAATAGCGCCGCCTCCTCGCCGCCGGTACCGGCGCGGAGCTCGAGGATCGCGCTCTTCTCGTCGGCGGCGTCTTTCGGCAGAAGCTGCACTTTCAGCTGAAGTTCGAGCGCCTCGATCCTGGGATCGAGCGCTTCGAGTTCGGCCTCCGCCAGCGCAGCCATTTCGCGGTCGGAGGCCGGATCGTCGAGCAGCGCTTGCAAATCGCCGCGTTCACGCTCAGAGCGGCGCAGCTCGTTGATCGTCGCCACGATCGGATCGAGCTCGGCGAATTCGCGGGAGAGCCGCACATAGCTTTCCTGGTCGGCGCCCGCGGCAAGGGCGCTCTGCACCATCTGCCAACGGGCGACGAGCTTGTCGAGCTTATCGGCGGGGATCGTCGTCATGGATGGTCAATTCTAGATTCGCTGGAGCGCGTTTCGGCAGCCGGCGTGCGAAGACTATTGGGCCGGGGTTTGGGAGGCGTCAGGCAGCCGGTCGGCTTTGCGGCTGCGCGGATCGTCCGGATCGAGCGTGCCGCCCTGGCCGCTGCCGGCCCCGGGGCCCGACAGGTCCGGCGCCTGAGTTAGCGCGAACCACAGACCGAACGCCACTACGGAGATAATGAGGGCGCCAAGCCCCCACTTCAACAGGCCGGGCCTGCGGCGCTTCTTTTCTTCCGGTTCAGGTAGCGAGGCGTCTATCGGCTCCGCGGCGAAATCCGCGTCGAGCGGATGCCGCGCCTCTGGCTGGGGGGGCGGCGGAGGCGGCGGCGCGGCGCGCGCGGGTTGCGGCGGTTGCTGCTGAGGCTGAGGCTGCGGCCGGGGCTGCGGCGCGCGGGCTTGTTGCGGGTGTGGCTGCGGCGCGCGACCGTCGCGCTGGGGCTGCGGCATCGGCTGACGCTGGGGCTGTTGACCCGGCCGCGGGGCGTGCTGCGGCATCGGCTGCTGGCCGGGCCACGCTTGCGGAGGGGCTTGCGGGTGGGCTTGCGGCGGCTGTCCGCCAGGCCATTGCGGCTGCGGCGCACCTTGCGCGTTCTGCCGAGGCGCATGCGAGGGACCGCCAGGCTGCGGCCGGGCATTTTGCGGCTGCGGCACCTGCTGCGGGGGAGGCCAAGGAATGTCGAGCGGATTGGACGCGTGGGCCCCGGCATTATTGCCGGAGGCAAAGCCATAGTCGCGTGTCTCGGGCGGCGCCATCACCGGCACGTCGGGCATCTGTTTCGGCTGCAGCTCGACGATGCCGGCTTCGAGCTGCGCGTAGATGCGCCGCAACAGCGGTCGCACATCAAGATTGAGCAGCGCGCCATAGGCATTCACCACGCGACACGTCTCGGCCCAAGGCGGCAGTGCATAGAGCGCACCTTGCTCGAGCGCCTGCACCACGTCGGGTCTCGTTCCGAGTCGCGCGGCGAGATCGGTTTCGGAAAGCGTGGTCGCGGCCCTTAAATCCCGAAACAGGTCCGCCACCTCAGCATCGTAGCCGGCCGGCATTTCATTGATCCCGTGAATGTGCAGGCGCCGTTTGGCGGCGTCCGGCTGTGGGCTTACCGGCACTTGGCGCGGTCCGGTCGGCATTGCAAAGCCGATCCCATCTCAAGCTTATCTCCGCCAACACAAGCCCAACCGCGTCGGGATTGCAAGTTAAGTCGAGACTAGCACATTGCGGCGGTTCTGGGAGATTTGTCATACCGTCTAAACGTTAAATCTGGACGCCTTGTTCGGCAGCAAAACGCTTCAGGTCCTCGCGCAGCGAGGTATCCTTGCTTTCCAGCAGCTCGTCCAGCCTTTGCGCCAGATTTCCCGCATCGAGCGACAAGATCATGGCTTTCACCGGCCCGAGCGAGGCCGGCGCCATGGAAATCGACCGGAAACCGAGCCCGATCAGCGCCATGGCCTCGAGCGGCCTCCCGGCCATTTCGCCGCAGAGATTGAGCGGCACATCGTGCATTTTCGCCGTCTCGGCGATCAGCTTCAAGGCCTTGAGACCCGCCGGGTTCAGCGCATCGAAGCGCCCGGCCACGCGCATATTGCCGCGGTCCGCAGCGAACAGGAACTGCATCAGGTCGTTGGAGCCAACCGAGGCAAAATCGGCCAATTGCATGATGTGGTCGAGCTGCCAGAGCAGCGCAGGCACCTCGATCATGGCGCCGACCATCAAAGACTTCGGCTCGGTGCGGCCGTGCTGCTTGAGGATGAGGACCTCGCGGTCGACCAGCGCGCGCGCCGCCTTGAATTCAGACACGTCGGCGATCATCGGCAGCATGATGCGCAAGTCGCGGCCTGCCGCAGCCCGGAGCAGCGCCCTGATCTGGGTGCGGAACAAGGCCGGCCGGTCGAGCGCCATGCGGATGGCGCGCCAGCCGATCGCGGGGTTGTCCTCCTTGGCGGCGCGGAAATAGGGAAGCACCTTGTCGCCGCCGACATCGAGCGAGCGGAACACGACCGGCCGGTCGCCGGCGGCGTCGAGGATCGCCTTATAGAGGCGCGTCTGCTGCTCGAGCCTAGGGAAGGTCGCCGAGATCATGAATTGGAGCTCGGTGCGGAACAGCCCGATGCCGTCGGCGCCGGACAGGTCGAGATGCGGCAGGTCGAACAACAGACCGGCATTGATGTGCAGCGCCACGCGCTCGCCATCGAGAGTGACGGACGGGACGGTGCGCAAGGCCGCATATTGCGCCTGCCGCCGCGCCCGGAAGCGCACCTTGTCGGCATAGGCCGACACCACTTCTTGCGTCGGCCTGACATGCAGTTCGCCCGTCTCGGCATCGACGATGGCCGCATCGCCCGGCTCGACCGCCTCCAGCACACCCTTGACCTGGGTGAGCGCGGCAATGCCAAGTGCGCGCGCAACGATGGCGACGTGGCTTGCCTGGCCGCCTTCCTCCAGCACCAGTCCGCGCAGGCGCTGCCGGTCATAGTCGAGCAGCTCGGCGGGGCCCATGGTGCGGGCGATCACGATCGCGTCTTGCGGGAGGTTGCCCATGGCGGCCGTGCCGACGCCGCCGGACAAGAGCCGAAGCAGGCGATTGGAGAGGTCGTCGATATCGTGCAGCCGGTCGCGCGAATGCGGATCAGGACTGCGCAGCATGCGCGCGCGGGTGTCGTTCCGCACGCGCTGCACGGCGGCCTCGGCGGTGAGGCCGGTGATCAGCGCCTCGTCGAGCCGCCGCCGCCAGCCATGATCGTGGGCAAACATGCGGAACGCCTCAAGCACCTCGCGATGCTCGCCAGCGCGCGCCATGTCGCCGCGCTCCATCATCTGATCGATCATGCCGGTGAGCTCCTCGATGGCCTGGCTCAGGCGCCGCCGCTCAAGCTCGATATCCTCGGCGATCAGCCGCGTCACGACAATGCGCGGCTCGTGCAGCACGACATGGCCGAGCGCCACGCCTTCCGAGATCGACACGCCCTCGAACCGGGCGGCCAATTCGCGCCGCGCTTCGGTGCTGACCTCTTCGGTCACCAGGCCGCCGGAGGCGATCATCTCGGCCATCACCATGGCCGTGGTCTGGAGCGCCTCGATCTCCTCGTCGCTATAGGTGCGCTTGGTGCGGTTCTGCACCGTGAGGACGCCGATGGCGTGGCCGGCGCGCAGGATCGGCACGCCGACGAAGGAATGATAGGCTTCCTCGCCTGTCTCCGGCCGGTAGGAGAAGGCCGGGTGATGCTGGGCATCGGGGAACTGCATCGGCTCGGCCTGCTCGGCGATCAGACCGACCAGGCCCTCGCCGGCCTTCAGATGGGTGTTGTGGACCGACTCGGGATTGAGGCCCTCGGTGGCAAACAGCTCGAGCGAGCCGTCACGGCGGCGCAGATAGAGCGAGCACACTTCGGCGACCATGTTCGAGGCGATCAGCACCACCACCCGGTCGAGCCGCGCCTGCGCGCTGTCGCGCGCCGCCATCACTTCGCGCAAGCGGCGGAGCAATTGCCTCGGGGCACCAACTGAGACAGCCATCGTTAAAAGTCCTCGCCCGCCGGCGGGGCGGGTTGCCACGCATCGCAAGTAAATCGCAGGCTAGCCGCCAAAATCCGCTAGCGGCTGTCCAAACCGAACAGGGAATGCAAGGTTCGCACCGCCAGTTCGGCATAAGCCGCGTCGATCAATACGCTGATCTTGATCTCGGACGTGGAGATCGCCTCGATATTGATGCCTTTTTCGGCGAGCGCGCTGAACATTTGCGCGGCAACCCCGGCGTGGCTCCGCATGCCGACACCTATCGCCGAAACCTTGGCGATGTCGGTCGAGCCGCGCAAGTCCAAATAGCCGATCTGGTCCTTGGCCTTGCGCAAGACTTCGAGCGCGCGGTCAAGATCGGCGCTCTGCACGGTAAACGTCAGGTCGGTAAAGCGTCCATCCTCGGAGACGTTCTGCACGATCATGTCGACATTGATATTTGCCTCGGCCAGTGGGCCGAATACTTGCGCGGCGACGCCCGGCTTGTCGGCGACCTTGAGCAAGGTCACCTTGGCCTCGTCTCTGGCATAGGCAATTCCGCTGACGACGTTCTGCTCCACGATCTCATCCTCATGGCAAACCAGCGTTCCAAGCTTCTCCGCCTCGTCGGTCGGCCGCCCGCCCAGGTCCGGCGCATCGAAGCTGGAGCGTACCAAGACGCGCACGCCCCGCTGCATGGCAAGCTCGACCGAGCGGGTTTGCAGGACCTTGGCGCCCTGCGAGGCCATTTCTAGCATTTCTTCGTAGGAAATGCGGGCCAACCGGTGGGCCTTGGGCACCACGCGGGGATCGGTGGTGTAGACCCCGTCGACATCGGTATAGATGTCGCAGCGATCGGCCTGAAGCGCCGAAGCAAGGGCGACGGCGCTGGTGTCGGAACCGCCGCGGCCGAGCGTCGAAATGCGGTTGCCGGGGGCAATCCCCTGGAAGCCGGCGACCACGGCGACCTCGCCGTCCAGCATGCGGCTCTTGATCTCGCCGACATCGACGCCGGTGATGCGGGCGGCGCGATGGGCGGAATCGGTGTGGAGCGGAATTTGCCAGCCCTGCCAGGAGCGGGCCTTGAGCCCCAGGGATTGGAGCACGAGCGCAAGCAGCCCGGAGGTGACCTGCTCGCCGGAGGAGACCACCGCGTCATATTCGCGGCAGTCGTACTGGGCCGACACGTCGGCATCGCCGTTTTGCTTGCGTTCGTAGAAGCCCCAGGCCTGATCGACCAAGGCGACGAGCTGATTGGTGGCCCCGGCCATGGCGGAGACCACTACGGCGCAAGCGTGGCCGGCGTCGGCCTCGCGCTTGACGTGGCACGCGACGCTCCGGATGCGGTCGATGTCGGCGACGGAGGTGCCGCCGAATTTCAGGACCAAAACGGCCATGGCCTCGGTTCCAGTCTTGGGGCCTTGGGGGGCGCCGGCAAGAAGAGGGCCGGCCCTTGCGGGACCGGCCGAAAAGCTGGCCTTTCATACTGATTGCCGCCGCCCCCCGCAACATGACTGTGGGAGTCGCCCAGCTTGACAGGGGAAGCGCGGGAGGGGTCTTTGACCCCATGGCCGAGGCTCGAACCACGCTCGATCAAGAGGAAGTCGCCCGTTTCGCCGCGCGCGCCGGCGAATGGTGGGACGCGAACGGGCCGTTCAAGCCGCTGCATCGGATCAATCCGACCAGGCTTACTTATATTCGCGACCAGCTTTGCCGGAAATTCGCCCGCGACAAGACGCTGGCGCGGTGCCTGCAAGGCTTGAGCGTGCTCGATATCGGCTGCGGCGGCGGGCTGGTGGCCGAGCCGCTCGCCAGGCTCGGCGCCAAGGTCACCGGTATCGACCCCGCGCCGGAGAATATCGCCGCAGCCAAGGCCCATGCCGAGGGCGCCCGGCTGGACATTGCCTATCGGGCCGAAACCGCGGAGGCGCTCGCCGCATCAGGCGCGGAGTTCGATTGCGTGCTGTTGCTCGAAGTGGTGGAGCATGTGCCGGATGTGCCGGCCTTCCTCAAGGCGGTGGCGCCGCTCGTCAAGCACGGCGGCGTCATGATCGTCTCCACGCTCAATCGCACCTTGAAGGCCTATGCGCTCGCCATTGTCGGCGCGGAGCTCATCCTGCGTTGGCTGCCGCCCGGCACGCATAATTGGGACCGGTTTGTCACGCCGGAGGAGCTGCGCCGCGCAATGAAGGGCGGTGGCCTCACGCCTAGCGATGTGACGGGGATGGTCTACAACCCGCTGGCCGACGAATGGCGGCTGGCGCGCGATAGTGATGTCAATTATTTCGCGACGGCGACGAAACCCGGCTAGGACGCCTTCTGACCCTCATTCAAATGTTCAGTCCGGTGCATCGCCTGTTCACCGGGGAGAATGTCGACGCCGAGATCCAGTGCCAGCTTCAGGACCTTCTCCAGGGCGGCCACACGATCCGGGTCAATGCCAGTAACATCGGCATGACTGATGATCGTCACGAGGCCGTTCGTGCGCGCGACGTTGCGTATGACTTTGCTCCAGTAAGCGGCGAGGTCGTCGGGATTGCGGAGGCCATTCTCGGCGATCATGTAGTGCATGACGTCGATCATGAACCATTGCCAGGGAATCCCGATCAGGCCGTTCGACAATCGTGTCAGCCCATCCCCGGCGTAGTCATCGACATCGAGCGGAAGT
>DATICH010000138.1:0-5128 GCA_035456885.1 Methyloceanibacter sp. | reverse complement strand
CAGCATCCGCCAAGTGTTGCCGCAGACCGGAAAGATTTTGCCCTTCTCGATCAAGTGATGACCGTCGAGCTCGAAGGCATGAGGCTGTTCGGCGACCCCGCCTTTATAGATGACCGCCTGCCCATAGTCCTCGCAAGCGGGTTCGAGCCCGTCGAGCTTGAACAGGCGATAGGTCGCCGAGAAGAACTGCGCCTGGCCGAGTCTCGCGCGCATCGCCTCGTTCTCGATGGTGATCGGGCGGCTGGTGACCAGCCTCGGGTCGCCGAAGCCGGCCTCCTTCGCCATCGGCAGGAAGTCGTTCCAATAAAGTGCACCGCCGAGGCACTCGCCATAGAGCAGCGGATCGGCCTTGATGTCGTCGGAGAGCCGCCGGTCGCAATAAACATCGGCGAAATAGAGCTCGCCGCCCGGCTTGAGCAGATCGTGGGCGCCGCGCAAGACGGCTAGCTTGTCGACCGAGAGATTGATCACGCAGTTCGACACGATCACGTCGAAGCTTGCCGGCGCAAGATCGAGCGCGCCGAGTTGCTCGATATAGCCCTTGCGGAACTGGACGTTCGAACCGGGGTATTTGAACTGTCGCATATGCCATTCGACATGCCGGTTGGCCGTGGCGAGCTGTTCGTCGGTCATGTCGACACCGACAACTTCGCCCTCGGGACCCACGAGCTGCGCGATCAGATAGACGTCGCGCCCCGAACCCGAGCCGAGATCGAGCACGCGGGCGCCACGCAACGCCGCCGGCACGACGATGCCGCAGCCGTAATATTTGGCACGCACCTCCTCATGTACATTGGCGAGCAGCGCTTCGAGATGCGCCGGCACCCCGCCCCCGTCGCAGCAGGCCGAGGTCTTGAGGTCCTTCGAGCTTTTCAGGACCTTGCCGTAATAGTCCTTCACCACATCGAGATTCATGAGCGGGCTCCCTGATCGCCGTCACGCTTTGGCCCGAGCTTAGCAAGACTCTGCACGGGCGGGCGAGACGGCTCGAAGCACAGTTGCGTGAAGTCCTTATGACTCGACCGCGCCCGGGGGGGCGCCACGGAAGTCGGTGGCAAGCACATACATCTCGGCCGACTCCGCGCGTGAAGCCTTGGGCTTCACGTGTCTGACCTTGGCGAAGGCGCGGTTGAGCCGCGCCACTAGCTCCTTGCCAGCGCCGCCTTGCAGCACCTTGGCGAGGAAGGTCCCGCCCGGCGCGAGAATCTCCTCGGCGAGATCGAGCGCGGATTCGACCAGGCCCATGATGCGGATATGGTCGGTGGCCTTATGGCCGATGGCCGGGGCATGCATGTCAGACAGCACCAGGTCGGCCGATTGACCGCCGAGCGCCGCGCAAATGCGTTCCGCGGCATCGGGATCGGTCATGTCGAGCTGTAGCTGCTCGACGCCGCTGACCGGCTCCATCGCGGCGATGTCCACCGCAATCACCCGCCCCTGCCCGGCCATCAGCTTGACCCGCTGCGCGGCGATCTGGCTCCAGCCGCCGGGCGCGGCGCCGAGATCGACCACGACCATGCCGGGGCGGAGCAGATGATGCTTGTCGTCGATCTCGGCTAGCTTGAAGGCGGAGCGGGAGCGATAACCGCGGCGCTTGGCCTCCTCGACATAGGGGTCGTTGAGCTGGCGCTGCAGCCAGCGGGTCGAGGCGAGCTTGCGGCCCTTGGCGGTCTTGAGCCGCACCGCAAGCTTGCGGATCCCGCCTCCGCCCTCGCCGCTGCGGCCTTTCGTCGGTTTCGCCATAGTTTTATCACCCTATCTGGCGCCTGGCCTTGACGCTCGAGCCCGCCACGCCCCATCTGCACCTTGACCGCCCGCTAACACCTGCCACATGCCGCGCTATTTCGTCACCCTCATCGTCGCCGTCGCCCTGTTCATGGAGACGATGGATTCGACGGTGATCGCGACCTCCTTGCCGGCGATCGCCGCCGACCTCGGCGAGGATCCGATCGCGCTCAAGCTCGCGCTCACCTCTTATCTCCTGTCGCTCGCCGTGTTCATCCCGCTGAGTGGCTGGATGGCCGACAAGTTCGGTGCGCGCACCGTGTTTCGCGCCGCCATCATCGTGTTCACCTTGGGCTCCGCAGCCTGTGGCTTCGCGCAAGGCCTGCCGGACTTCGTCTTGTATCGTGTGATTCAGGGCATGGGCGGCGCCATGATGGTGCCGGTCGGGCGCCTGGTGATTTTGCGCACCGTGCCGAAAGCCGAGCTGATTTCGGCGCTTGCCTGGCTCACTATCCCGGCGCTGATGGGCCCGGTGATCGGCCCGCCGCTTGGCGGCTTCATAACCACCTTCATTTCCTGGCGCTGGATTTTCTGGATCAATATCCCGGTCGGCATTCTCGGTGTCATCCTCGCTACCCGCTATATCGCCGACCTTCGCGAGGAAGGCGTGCCGCCGCTCGACCTCAAGGGCTTCATCTTGTCCGGCATCGGGCTCGCCGGATTGGCGTTCGGCATCACCACCATCGGCCAGGGTCTGTTTCCGCCGATCGTGGTGGGAACCTTGCTCGTGCTCGGCGTCGCCGGCGTGCTGCTCTATATCCGTCACGCGCGCGTGACGCCGGCGCCGTTGCTCAATCTCGACCTGCTCAAGGTGGATACGTTCTATGCCAGCGTGGTCGGCGGCTTCTTGTTCCGCATCGGCATCGGCGCGTTGCCATTCCTTCTCCCGCTGTTGTTCCAACTCGGCTTCGGCATGACGCCGTTTCAGTCCGGGATGCTGACTTTGGCGACCGCCGTGGGCGCCGTCGCCATGAAGACCACAGCCGCGCCGATTCTGCGCTATTTCGGTTTCCGACGGGTGCTGGTGACGAACGCGCTTGTGAGCATGCTGTTCATCGCCGCGGCGGCGTTGTTCACCGCCGGCACCCCGCCGGTGGTGATTCTCGGCGTGCTGTTGGTCGGCGGCTTCTTCAAGTCGCTGCAATTCACCAGCATCAACGCGATCGCCTACGCGGATATCGAGCCGAGGGCCATGAGCCGCGCCACCAGCTTCGCCAGCGTGGCGCAGCAATTATCGATGTCCGCGGGCGTTGCCGTCGGCGCGCTGGTGCTCGAAATTCAGCGCCTGGGCCGGCACGACCTTGGCGTCGAGGCGAGCGACTTCCCGCTCGCTTTCCTCTTGGTCGCGGCCATCGCGGCAAGCTCCGCGCTCGTGTTCGCCCGGCTACCCAAGGATGCCGGCTCAAGCCTGTCCGCCCGCGCGCACCAAATCAGGGCCGAAGAAGATGCAACGGCGGAAATCGAGAAGGTGAGCTAACGGGTTTGCGCCGCTACTTGGCGTCCGCGGCCGTCACGGCTGTCCTCCGCCATCAAGGTGGCGAGGATGCCTTCGCGCAGACCCCGGTCGGCCACGCGCAGCCGCTGGCACGGCCAGATTCTGAGCAACGCCTCGAGAATGGCACAGCCGGCCAGCACGAGATCGGCGCGTTCATGGCCGATGCAGGGTTGCGCCACGCGTTGTTGATAGCTCATGCCGATCAGATCGCCCGACACCTTGCGCACGTCAAAGGCGGAGAGCCAGCAGCCGTCGACCCTCGAGCGCTCATAGACCGGCAGCTTGAGATGGATGCCGGAGATGGTGGTGACCGTGCCTGACGTGCCGAGAAAATGCGCGCTGCGTTTGGCGATCTTCTCGCCGAAGCGGTGCTCCGCTTCGAACGGAGCGATGCCCGCCATCACGTCCTTGACCATCGCTTCATAGCTCTGCGGTGTGACTTCGCGCCCGCCATGGCGCTCGGCGAGATTGACCACGCCGATCGGCAACGACGTCCAGGCGGCGATGCAGTTTTGCACGTCGAGCCGGTCGTGCAGGGTGCGCCGCCAGGGACGCCCGAGACGCTTAAGGTCGAGCCAGATCAGCTCGGAGCTGCCGCCGCCGATATCGAACACCAAGGTGTAGTCGCAATTGCGGTCGATCAGCGAGGCACAGCCCGACACGGCGAGCTTGGCCTCGGTTTCTTGCGTGACGATCTCGATGGCGAGCCCAGCTTCGCAACGCGCCCGCTCGATGAACTCGCCGCTATTGGCGGCGATGCGGCAAGCTTCGGTGGCGATCAGCCGCGAGCGCGTCACGCCACGCCGACGCATCTTCTCGGCGCAAACTTTGAGCGCCTCGATGGTGCGGCTCATGGCCGGTTCGGCAAGCTTGCCCGAGCTCAGCACGCCTTCGCCAAGCCGGATGATGCGGGAGAATGCGTCGATGACGAGGAAGCCCCGCCGTGACGGCTTGGCGATCAGCAGACGGCAATTATTGGTGCCGAGGTCGAGTGCGCCGTAAATGGCGGGAACAGGGGCGCGCCGCGGCGCGCCTTGCTCATAGTTGCCCTGGGCTGCCTCCAAGAGGCCGTCGACCGGCGCGATTCCCCGCGCGCGGACTGCGACTTGCGTCGGGCCGCCACCTCCCCCGCAGTCGCCGGTCTCGTTCCGCCTGACCTTCAGATCGGGCGAAACCACGGCAGCCGGGCGGGCGTTCCCGCTCGGCCCACTCACGGTATGTTCAACCTTTGACCTCCGGGATCGCCGCGACCGCAATCTGGTCAGCGCCCGGAGCGTTGATCCTATGGCGCTACTCTAGCAAGCTATCCCTTGAGGTAAAGCGGCTTTTCCTTTGATGGTTGAGAAGCCAAGCAATCCTGCCGCGAGAAATGCCGCATCTGCTGGCTTGGGACCAATTACGTCTTGTTCGCATTCTGTTAGAAGCAGCCAAGCGCCCGTAGCTCAACGGATAGAGCACCAGACTTCGAATCTGGGGGTTGCACGTTCGAGCCGTGCCGGGCGCACCAGCATTTTCAGTAATTTCGGGCACGCAAGAGAGTCTCAACGGGAGTAGCTCGATCTTTCGGGCCACATCAGCAAATGCACCGGCAGGTTCCTGCGGCATGCGTTTCACGAGGCCGCAGACGCCCACTTGCGGATCTCCAACACGTGGTCGTCGTTGCATCATGGGCAAAGCGGAACTTAACTAGATCTCTGCCATCCTCGACGCGGATAGTTTCAAGGCCTTAGCCGAGAAATTGTTGTCGGGGTGGATTTGGAAGATTTGCCCTTGATTAAGCTTCGAAAGAAGGCCCCCCGTTGTAAGGCCGCCGGAAAGCGGCGGCAGGACCGTTGCCCGCATGGGCGA
>DATICH010000137.1:0-5339 GCA_035456885.1 Methyloceanibacter sp. | reverse complement strand
ACAAGAGCGAGGCGCTGTACGCGGGCTTCCGCCCGTGCCTGCGCTGCAAGCCGATGAACGTCGTTGGCACTGTGCCGCCTCTGGTGGAGAGGCTGCGGCTTGAGGTCGAGCAGCATCTGGCGGAGCCGCTGCGTGAGCGCGACCTGATCGACATGGGCATCGAGCCGTCGACCGCGCGGCGGCAGTTCCAGCGCTATTTAGGCATGTCGTTTCACGCCTATCAACGGGCGCGGCGCATGGGCTCGGCGCTCGCCGCCGTCAGAAATGGGAGCAATGTCTTGGACACGCAACTGGATTACGGATTCGAATCGCCGAGCGGGTTTCGCGAGGCCTTCGCCAAGCTGTTCGGCGCGGCGCCGTCGAAGGCAAGCGGCGTGCATTGCCTGATCGCGCGCTGGATCGAATCGCCGCTCGGGCCAATCCTGGCGCTGGCCGACGACGACGGCCTGCATTTGTTCGACTGGGTGGATCGGCGCGGGCTCGAGCGCGAGATTCTCCGGCTACGGCAAAGGACCAAATTCGCCATCGTGCCCGGCAACCATCCCGTGCTCGATCAGGCCGAAGGCGAGATCGGCGGATATTTCGCCGGGACGCGCAAGGCTTTCAGTTTGCCGCTCGCCCCGCGCGGCACGGAATTTCAGCGGCGCGTCTGGGACGAGCTGTTGGCCATTCCGCCGGGCGAAACACGCTCCTATGCCGAGGTCGCCAAACGCATCGGCGAGGCGGGTGCGGCGCGGGCGGTGGCGCGCGCGGTCGGCGACAATTACCGCGGCATTATCATCCCCTGCCACCGGGTGATCGGCAGCGACGGGTCGCTCACCGGCTACGGCGGAGGGCTGGCGCGGAAGCAATGGCTGCTCGACCACGAGCGATCGCTTGCGGGACATGCCAAGAGAAGCGCTAGCGGGCGCCGCGCAGCAGCACGCCGGGATTGATCAGCGGCGCATTCGGATCGGCGCGCGGCGTGGCCGAGAAGCCGTCGAAGGCCATGCCGCCCTCGGGCGAAGGCGTCCGACCTTCGCCGGCGACCACGCCCTCGGTGGAGACCGGCTCCGGCTCGGGCGGATCGGTCAGCGCCTTCAGGTCCTCCGGCGAGGTCGGCCCATCTTCGACCACGACCTCGACCTGTTTGCCCTCGCCCGACTCGATCGAGAATTTGCGGGTGTAGCTCAAGCCGTCATGGTCGGCGACCACGGCGTAGCTTCCCGGCGCCAGGATATGTGTGGGCAGCGCCCCGGCGTTCTCCTTCACCACGTCGCCGGCCGAGGTGAGGATGGTCCATTTGGTATCGGCCAGCGCTTCACCGCCGAGCGACTGAACCAGCTTGAAGGTCGTCTTGGCGCCGGTCTGCTTGATGGTCGCCTCGGTCACCTTGCCAGGCTCGACCGTCACGTCGGCCTTGATGATGGCATTGGTGTCGCCATAGAGGCTCTCGATGCGGTAGGCGCCAGCATTGAGCCGGAGGGTGACGCCGGGCTTGGCGTCGCGAAGGATCGCCTGGCGATTGCCGAACTGGTCCTCCTCGTCGGTGAGGATGTCGAATTTCACCGCGCCTTCCGGCAGAGGCTCGCCGCTCGGCAACACGGCCGCGAGCTTCAAGCCGCCGGTATTGAGGACGAAGGTCTCTTCGAGCGAGCGGCCGCCCTCGACCTTGATCCTCCGCGTGAGATTGGAGAGGCCATAGGCGGCGTTGACGAGGTAATTGCCGGGCAGCAGCGCCGCGGTCGGCATTGCCTCGCGATGCGTGCTGAGCAGCTTGAAGCCGCCGCCTTCCGATGGCGTCTTCGAGGCATAGACCCGCCAGGTCAGGCCGGACTTGAGGCTCGGTCCCGTCTCGCTGATCTGCGCCTTGAAGGTGACGGGCACCGGGCGCTGCGGCTGCGCCGGCGGCGAGGCCGCGCTCTTGGCGGCGGGCGTCGGCGGTTCGGCGATCGGTGGCGGCGGGGCGATCGGCACCGACTGAACCCGATTCACCGGCGGCGCGATCGACTCGTTTGCCGGCTGAGCAGGCGGAGTTTGCTTCAACACGGCCGTCTCCGTATCCGCCGGCGCTTGGGGCGGTGCAGCGGCCCCCTCCTGTGCCGGACGGTCGAGCTCGATCGGCGCGGTCGCGACCGTGCCCGGCGGCAGATCGCCCGCGTCGGGCGAAGCCGTCGCCGCTTGAGCCTGCGCGTCGAGGTCGATCGGCACCGCGGCTGCCACCCCGACGGGGAGCGCCGCCGGGGGCTCAGGGGCGGCGGGTTGACTAACGCCGGCCGCGGCTTGCGCCACTGGTGCCGCACCGGCCGCCGCATCGAGCGCGGTGGCGAGGCCTTGCTTGAGAGTGCTCGCGTCCGCCGCTGCGACGAAGGCGCCGCCCGTGGCGGCGGCGACGCAGGCCAAAGGCTTGATCTCGTCTTCTTTGCCGCTGACACCGAGCACGTGAATGCGCAAGCCCGGCGCCTTCTCCTTCATGGCCACGGCGGTCGAGCAAAGATCGGCGTCGCAGCTATCGCCGCCATCGGCAATCAACACGATGTCGAGCTTGCTCTGGGATTGCGCGGCCTTGGCCGCGTCGCTCAAGGCGGCGGCGACCGGGGCTTGGCCCTTCGGCTTGATCTTGTCGAACAGCTTGTCCTTCGCCGCATAGGTCAGCTCGCCGGGCTTGGCGAGGATCTCGCTGTCGGCGCAATTCGATGCCTTGCGATGGCCGAAAGCGACGAGGCCGAAGGACAGCCGGCCTGCGTAGAGGCCAAGCGCGGCGCCGACCTCCTCCTTCGCCGCGGCGATCTTGGTCGCGCCGCCGATTTTGGCGCTCATGCTGCTCGAGGCGTCGATCACGATCATTGCGGCGGGAGGGCCGGATTGCGGAGCGGGCGCATTCTGGGCTGCGGCGGCCACCGCTCCCAGGAGAGCGGCGGGCAAGAGCATGAGGCTAAGCCTCGCGCAGCGTTTCCCCCGCATGGCGATCGCTCCGATCCGTCGGCCGCAAGCTGTTATACCCCGTTTCCGGTGGACACAACGCGGCGAAAATCCTTTGTGAATAAGGCCGATTTGCGGTGTTTCGGGCGTTCCGAGCACCGCCTCCGGGCATTGTTCGGGCCCGGAATTCGGGATAGGGAACCCTTCGACCCATGACGCCTTCGGCCCTCGATCTCTTGCTCCGTCGCCGTTCGGTCTCGGCCAACGCGCTTGGCGAGCCGGGCCCGAGCGCAGCCGAGCTTGACCTGATGTTGCAAGCCGCCTCCCGCGTGCCCGATCACAAGAAGCTCGTCCCTTGGCGTTTTCTGTTGTTCCAGGGGGAAGCGCGCGCGGCATTCGGCAAGATCCTGGCCGAGACCTGCCGGGCCGAGGAGAAGGACGCAGGCGCTTTCCGGCTTGAGAATGAGGCCAAGCGGTTCTTGCGCGCGCCGATTGTCATCGCGGTGATCTCGCGCGTGGTCGAGAATAAGGGCGCCCCGGAATGGGAGCAGATCCTCTCGGCCGGGGCCGCCTGCCAAAATCTCATTCTCGCCGCCAATGCGCTCGGCTACGGCACGCAGTGGATCACCGAATGGTGCGCCTATAGCGAGGGTGTGCGCCGCGCGCTCGGCTTGATGCAAAACGAGCGGGTTGCGGGCTTCGTCTATATCGGCACGCCGAAGGAGAAGCCCGAGGAGCGGGAGCGCCCGGCTCTCGGCGAGATCGTCGCTGCTTGGAGCCCGTAAGCGCCGATGGAGAGGTATTCCGCCTCAATAACCGAACTGTTCCGAAAGGATGCGTTCGGCGAGCGTGTGTCCGGGGTCGAACATCATGAGGATATCGGTGCCGCTCTCCTCCTTCACCTCCACCCTGACCACGTCGCGAAACTCGGTATGGTCGGCAACCGCGCTCACCGGCCGCTTGTCCGGCTCCAGCACCTCGATGGTCACATGCGCGTCGTTCGGCAGGAGCGCGCCACGCCAGCGCCGCGGGCGGAAGGGGCTGATCGGGGTCATCGCCAGCAGCGGCGCGTTGATCGGCAGAATCGGCCCGTGCGCGGAAAGATTGTAGGCGGTCGATCCGGCGGGCGTCGACACCAGCACGCCGTCGCAGATCAGTTCCTCCATGCGCGTGGTGCCATCCACCGAGATTTTCAACTTGGCGGCCTGATAGATCTGCCGGAACAGCGATGCCTCGTTGATGGCGAGAGCCTCGTGCTTGGCCCCGGTCCCGTCATAGGCGGTCATGCGCAAAGGATGGATGATCGTGACCTCGGCGGCCTTCAGCCGCTCCTTCAGACTGTCCTCGCGATAGTCGTTGAGCAAAAAGCCGACCGAGCCTCGATTCATGCCGTAGATCGGAATGCGGCTGTGGAGGTGGCGGTGCATGGTCTGCAGCATCAACCCGTCGCCGCCCAGCGCGACGATGGCGTCGGCCGCCTCGGTGGGAGCATTGCCGTAGCGCGCGGTCAAAGTCCGCAGCGCTTCCTGTGCCTCCGGGGTGTCGCTGGCGACGAAGGCGATCTTGTCGAACTGGGCCATGACCATGTCGGGATACTTGGAGCGAACCTGAAACGCGGGCATTATAAACGCGGCCGGGCAGCCCAAATGCAAGCGTCTAGAATTGCCGGGAAAGGGTGAATCGATGGCGAACGACGACCGGCCGGTCCTGATCTATGCGACCTTCCCGACCATCGAAGATGCGAAGCGGGTCGGTGATGCCCTGGTAGGGGCGCGGCTTGCGGCCTGCGTCAACATGTTTCCCGGCATGATCTCGATCTTCGAGTGGAAGGGCGCGCGCGAGGAGGCGAACGAGGTTGCCATGATCGTCAAGACCCGTGCATCGCTGACCGATGCCGTGCTCACCGAAACCAAGCGGCTGCATCCTTACGAGCTTCCGGCGCTACTGGTGCTGCCGACGGAGGGAGGCAGCGAGGAATATTGCGGCTGGATCGTCGGCCAGACACAACCTGCAAAGCCGCAATGAGCGGAGAGGCGTTCGTTCTGGCCGTCGACCAAGGGACGACCAGCACGCGCGCCATTCTATTCGACCGCGAAGGAAACGCGCGGGCTTCGGCGCAAATGCCGCTCACCCAGATCTATCCCGCACCGGGATTGGTGGAGCACGACGCGGAGGAGATCTGGCGTTCGGTGCTTCAAGTCGGCCGCGAGGTGCTCGCCGAAGCCGGCGCGCGGGCGGTCGCTGCGATCGGCATCACCAATCAGCGTGAAACGACCGTGGTATGGGAGCGGGCGACAGGCAAGCCGCTCGCCAACGCGATCGTCTGGCAGGATCGCCGCACCGCCGATCTCTGCGCTGATCTCGTCCGCGAAGGCTGGGCGGCGCATGTCGCCGAGACGACCGGGCTCGTCATCGATCCTTATTTCTCGGCAACGAAA
>DATICH010000136.1:0-5278 GCA_035456885.1 Methyloceanibacter sp. | reverse complement strand
AACCAGGAGCGGCCGAACGCCGCAAGCGCGGTGCCGGGCTGCGGCGTGTAGTAGATCGCGTAGCGGGCGTAGCTCGATTGGGACGGAGCCGGGCCCTTACGCTGATTGTCGAGATGGGCACAGTTGAGCATCGATTCCTCCCTAGGCGCTCGCACAGATTCGGCAGCGCTCATGCAAAGATGGATAGCAGCCCCCTGCGGCGGGGACGCGACGGGTTCGTGGCGATAGGGAGGCCGAGGAATGAACACTTGGTGAATCAAATTTTCCGCAACTGCTAACAGCCGGCGTCAGCGGCTTTGACATGGCTGCGTTCCGCGGGCATGCGTTGCTGCACTGCGAAGGGGCGCGGACCATGATCGAGCTCTATACCTGGAATACGCCGAACGGACAGAAAGTCTCGATCATGCTCGAGGAGGTGGAGCTGCCCTACCGGGTGTATCCGATCGACATCACCAAAGGCGAGCAGTTCGCGCCCGAGTTCGTCAAGATTGCACCCAACAATAGAATCCCCGCCATCGTCGATTCCGACAATGGGCTGTATCTGATGGAGTCGGGCGCCATCCTGCTCTACCTCGCGGAGAAGACGGGCAAGCTCTGGCCGCAGGACTTCCCGGTGAAATGGCGCGTGATCGAGTGGCTGATGTGGCAGATGGGAGGGCCGGGGCCCTTCCTCGGCCAGGTCCACCATTTCGTGAAGTTCAATCCGGGCAAGAGCGCCTATGCCGAGGAGCGCTATCTCAAGGAGGCGAAGCGGCTGTGGGGCGTGCTCGACCGGCGGCTGGCGGAGGTTGAATATGTCGCAGGCAGCTATTCCGTCGCCGATGTCGCCATCTGGCCGTGGATCTCACGCTTCGCCTGGCAGACGATCGACTTCGCCGACTATCCAAACGTGAGGCGCTGGTATTTGGCGATTGCGGCACGCCCGGCGGTGCAGCGCGGCTGGGACGCATTAAACAAAGGGCGGCCCATTCCCATGCCCTGACTCGGGAGGTGGAGCTTTGCGCAGAGCGTTGCTGGCACTGCTGGCTTTCCTCGCTGCGATCGGATTCGTCTTTTACATGTTGACGAAGCCGGCTCCGCTCACGCCGGCGCAGTTGCCCGCGCACGATCCCGACATCGCCAACGGCAAATATATGTTCACCGCCGGCGGTTGCGCCGAGTGCCATGCTGCGCCGGTCAAGTCATGCGACGATCTCAATACGGAAGATAAAAAGTTGCTCGTGGGCGGGCGTTGCCTAAGGACGCCGTACGGCGTCTTCCACGTGCCCAACATCTCGCCGGACAAGGAGACCGGCATCGGCAATTGGAGCACGCTCGATTTCGTCAACGCGATGAAGCGGGGCGTCGGCCCAGACGGCAGCTACTACTACCCGGCCTTTCCCTACACCTCCTATCAACGCATGAGCTTCGAGGACCTGATCGACCTCAAGGCCTATCTCGATACTTTGCCAGCGGTGCGGAACGACGTGCCGCGGCACGAATTGCGCTTTCCATTCAACATCCGCCGCGGACTCGGTCTTTGGCACAGGCTCTATGTCGACGGCGAAAGCTTCATGCCCGATCCTAAGGCAAGCGCCGAGCTCAATCGTGGCGCCTATCTGGTGCGGGGGCCGGGCCATTGCGCGGAGTGTCACTCGTCGCGCAACCTGATCGGCGGCATCGTCAAGGAGACCGAATTCGCCGGCGCGCCAAATCCCGAACGCGAGGGGGTTATTCCGAACATCACGCCGAGCCCTGACGGGATCGGCGATTGGAGCGAAGAGGACATCGCCTATCTCCTGGAAACCGGCAATACGCCCGACTTCGACACGATCGGCGACAATATGGTGCCCGTACAGGAGAACATGGCCAAGCTCACGCCGGAGGACCGGAAGGCGATCGCCGCCTATCTAAAGTCGTTGCCGCCGCGGCCTGACGCCGTGAAGGCGGCGCGGAAAGGCGAGGGGGAGGAAGAATGATCTGCCCTGCTCGCCCAACGGCTCTCGCGGCGGGCGGAAATGATGCTAGAGTGCGGAGCTTGCGGGATGCGCTCACGGCGGAGCGCGAAGGGGTTGCATGGCGGGGAAATCGGGAACCGTGAAGGCCCTGGTTTGGGTCTTGGTTATTTTCGCTGCCGGCATCGCGGCGTTTGGGAATTCCAAGGCCGAGCCGGTTAGCGAACATCCGGCCGCCACGGCGCAAAACGCGCCCGTCGCCGTGCCTTCGGTCGACTCGGCGCAGCAGCCCGAGCCCGCGCCGGTCGAGCCTATTCCCGACAACGCGCCACCGACGCCCGAACAGGTCGAAGCCATCGCCAAGGCACAGAAATGTCTCGCCGATCTCGGTTATTACGAGGGGGCGGTCGACGGCAAGCGTGGCAAGCTGACCTGGACCGCTTTCTGGAACTTCAAACAGGACCACGACCTGAAAGCCTATAGCAACCTGCTTGCTGAGCCGGTGCTGATAAAGCTCGATGCGCTCTGCAAGCAAAAGGCAGAGGAGATTGCCGCCGCCGAGAGACGCGCCGATCCGCTGTATCAACCGGAGGGCGAAGCGGCGGCAGACATAGTAGAGGCGGATTTGGCCGGCGAGGGGACGGAATATGAAGTCCAGCTCGCTGGCACGGAGCCCGTGGAAGTGGAGCCCGCGCCGCTTGAGCCCAAAGTCCGGCTGGATATCGATTGCCTGCCGGAGGACTTGGTTGCGGTACTGCAGCGAGCGCATGGGCCCGGCCGCAACGTGCGGCGCTGCGAGAGAAGCTGCCTGCCGCCGCCGCGCGGCGTGCCTCAGGCACAGCTCGACGAGCTGCAAGCCAAGGACGGGGTGGTTTGGTGCCGCGCCTGCGTGCCGATCAAGGGGCGCCTTGCGCTGGATGACGTTCGGCGGATCGAGCAGGCCGGCGAAATCCGGCTCTGCGCCACGCCGCCGCGGCAATTGTTGCTTCATGGCGAGGGCTATGGGGACGATTTGAGGTCCTATATGCGCGTGCGCGAGCTTTACCGCGCGCTCCCACCCGGCGAAGCGGATCCCGAGGCGGTCGCCGTCGTGATCGGCAATCGCAGCTACGACAAGCTGCCGCGAAGTGCCACGTCTTATAATGACGCGGACGCCGTCTACGCCTTTCTCACCGAGCATCTCGGCTACCGGCCGGACAACATCATCGATTTGCGCGACGCCAGGAAGACCGACTTCGAGAAGGTGTTCGGCGCGGCGCCGGGCGGTGCGGGAGAGCTTGCGCGCTTGGTCGAGACCCAAGGGGGCGCCAAGGTGTTGATTTACTACTCTGGGCATGGCGCCACCGACGCGGGCCAGAATGAAGTCTACCTGCTCCCCTCGGACAGCGAGCCGTTCCGGGAAGAGACCGACGGCTACAAGCTGTCGACGCTCTACGCCAATCTCGCCAGACTGGGGGCTAAGTCGGTCATCGTGCTGCTTGAGACCGAGTACGGGCGTGACCTCGGGCCGCATATCCTGGCGCCGAATCTGCCGGAGACGATGGTCTCGGCATTGCCGCGCGCCTCGGTGCCGGGACTGACCGTGCTTGCCGCCTCGGACCGGGGGCAGCGCACTCTGACCGACGTGACATATGACATCGGCCTCTTCACCCGCTACCTGATCGAGGGGCTGGCCGGAAGCGCCGATTCCGCCCCGATCGGTAACGGAGACGGCAGGCTCGATACCGCCGAGATTTACGTCTACACCGCCGCCTTCGTCGATCTTGCCGCGCGCAAGACCTATGGCCTGCTCCAGCAGCCGATCTATTCCAGCGCCTCCGCCAGCGTGCTGACCAGCGCCCGGTCGGCGCCGTCTCGCCCCAACTAACATCGAGTCTCCGAAACAGATTGTTGGTGGAGCGGGCGAAAACCGCTTTACATTGGATGTCGGATTGCATACGGACCTCGGAGTTTGGAGGCTGTTTCGCTCGAGGGCAGCACTGACATCGGCAATCTCGTGTGGGAGTAGACATGGGATGGACGTTTTCACTTCTGCCGCCGAACTTCTGCGACATCTCCGCCCGGAGCGGCCGGTCTTAGCTCTGAGGCCGCATGCCGCGCGCCGCGCGGCCAAATGGTTCCTCGCCAACTTCCCAGGCCGCGTGCTCTACGCCGCCAAGGCCAACGACGCGCCGCCGATCATCGCTGCGTTGGTGGAAGCGGGCGTCCGCGCCTTCGACGTCGCGTCGCTGACCGAGATCGAGCGGCTGGCTTCCGTTCCTGGCGCCGAGCTCTATTTCATGAACCCGATCAAGTCGCGCGCTTCGATCGCTCGTGCCTATGGCGAATTCGGCATCCGGCACTTTGCCTTCGACAGCGAAGATGAGCTGGACAAGATCGTGGCGGAGACAAGGGGCGCCGAGAACCTCACCCTGTTCCTGCGCGTGGCCTGCCCCAATACGCACAGCCTGATCCCGCTGGAGGGGAAGTTCGGCGTGCCGAGCGAACAGGCCCCTGCGCTGCTCTTGCGCGCGAGACAGATCGCGCGGCGGCTCGGCATAACCTTTCATGTCGGCTCGCAGGCAGTGGTGCCCGCGGCCTTCGGCGAGGCGATCCGGCAGATCGGCCAATTGATCGTGACCTCGGGCGTGATGGTGGATGCCATCGATATTGGCGGCGGCTTCCCGAGCCGCTATCCCCATTCCGACCCACCGGACCTGCAAGTCTTCATGGAGGAAGTGGCGCGGGCGGCCGATGAACTCGCCGTCAAGCATTCCTGCGAGATGATCTCGGAGCCCGGACGCGCGCTCGTGGCGGAGGCGGAATCGGTCATCGTGCGCGTCGATGCACGCCGAGGCAACGCGCTCTACGTCAATGACGGGGCGTTCGGCACCTTGTTCGACGCGGCCTATAGCGCCTTTCGCTTTCCGGCGCGACTGGTGGCCGCGTCGCGCCGCAGGTCAAAGCCGGTGACGGAATTTGTGCTTTACGGACCGACCTGCGACAGCTCGGACTGTCTGCCCGGCCCCTTCGTGCTGCCCGACTGCGTGCGCGAGGGCGACTATATCGAGATCGGCCAGATCGGTGCCTATGGCCGGGTCTTGGCGAATCGTTTCAACGGGTTCGGCGAGTACGATGAAGTGATTCTCACCGACGAGCCCATGCTGTCGATGTATGCGAACGCGGAGGAGCCGGCAGTCGCGCCGCTGAAGCAGGCGCAGGCCTAGCTTGCGCCATGTCTAGATAGGCTTCGAAGGCTGGTGGGCGGTACTGGACTCGAACCAGTGACCCCTGCGATGTGAACACAGTGCTCTACCAGCTGAGCTAACCGCCCGCCTTGCTGGTCTGGTGGATTTAGCGATTGC
>DATICH010000135.1:0-11517 GCA_035456885.1 Methyloceanibacter sp. | reverse complement strand
GCCCAAATAAGCGTCCAGGCGGCTCCGCCGAACGACAAACTCTACGCCAATCCCTTGATCGGTTTCCAGGTGACCGGTGGCTCGACATCAGTTCCCGGATTTTGGGAGCCGCTGCGCCGCGCTGGGGCAACCGCGCGCGTGATGCTGATCGAGGCGGCCGCGTCTCAGTGGAACGTCGAGCCGGCCTCATGTCGCGCCGATAAAGGCGAGGTTATTTCGCCGACGGGAGAGCGGCTCAAATATGGCGCTCTCGTCGACGCGGCCGCGGAGCTGCCGGTTCCCGACAAAGTCGCACTGAAAAGTCCGAAAGACTTCACGCTCATCGGGACGCCCGCCAAACGCCTCGACACGCCTGAAAAGGTGAACGGCAAGGCCAAGTTTGGCATCGACGCGATGATTCCCGGCATGAAGTTCGCCACGGTCTCCGCATGTCCGGTCTTCGGCGGCAAGCTGAAGAGCGTGGACGACAGCAAAGCTATGGCGCTTCAAGGTGTGCGCCAAGTGGTCCGGCTCGACAACGCGGTCGCGGTGGTGGGCGATCACATGTGGGCCGCGATGAAAGGACTCGCCGCGCTCGACATCGAATGGGACAAAGGTCCCAACGCAGATGTCACGTCAGAGAGCATCGTCCAGCAGATGGCCCGCGCCTCGGAGAAAGACGGCGTCGTGGCGCGCAGCGACGGCGACTTTGCCAAGGCGATCCCGGACGCCGCGAAAAAAATCGATGCCGTCTACGAGATGCCCTTTCTCGCCCATGCGGCCATGGAGCCGATGAACTGCACCGTCCATGTAACGAAGGAAAGCTGCGATATTTGGGTCGGGATTCAAGTGGTGACCCGGGCGCAGGCCACGGCCGCGGAAGTTACCGGCCTTCCACCCGAAAAAATTCAGATTCACAACCATCTGCTTGGCGGAGGATTTGGACGCCGGCTGGACGTGGACGGCATCACCCAAGCGGTTGCGATCGCGAAGGAAGTCGATGGGCCGGTAAAGGTCGTCTGGAGCCGCGAAGAGGACATCCAGCACGACATCTATCGGCCCTACTACTACGACCGGTTCACCGCCGGGTTGGACGGGCAGGATCGGCTCGTCGCCTATCATCACCGGGTCACGGCCTCCTCGATTCTGGCCCGCTGGGCGCCGCCGGCGTTCGAGAAAGGCCTAGACGAAGACGCTATCAACGGTGCGGCGAAGGAGTTCCCTTACGCAATTCCCAATATCCTGGTGGACTACGTTCGCGACGAGCCCCCGGGCATCACCACCGGCTGGTGGCGTGGTGTCGGGCCGACTCACAACATCTTCGTGGTAGAAAGCTTTATTGACGAACTGGCTGCGGCGACAAAGAAAGATCCTGTCGAGTTTCGCCGCTCGATGCTCGCAGAACAACCGCGCCTGCTCGGCGTCCTCAATCTCGCCGCGGTAAAGTCCGGATGGGGCTCGTCCCTCCCCGACGGCGTGGGACGCGGCGTCTCGGTGCAATTTGCGATGGGGACCTACATCTCCCAAATAGCGGATGTCGAGGTCTCCAAGGAAGGCGAAGTCAAGGTGCTGCGTGTGGTCTGTGCCGTCGATTGCGGACAGATCGTCAATCCGGACACGATCGTGGCGCAAATCGAGGGCGGTATCATCTTCGGCCTTAGTGCTGTGCTGTGGGGCGAGATCACACTCAAGGATGGCCGTGTCGAACAGCACAACTTCAACGACTATCGAATGCTGCGCCTGAACGAGACTCCGGCGATCGAGGTATACCTCGTGGACAGCGCCGAAGCCCCCGGAGGCATCGGCGAACCCGGCACGATCGGTATCGCCCCGGCCGTCGCGAATGCCATCTTCGCCCTAACCGGCAAACGCATTCGCAAGCTGCCAATCAAGGATCAGCTGCGACCTACATAGGTTGAGCATGCGTCGCTCCATAAAACTCATTGCCCTCGCGGTCGTCTTGTTGGCGATCCTGTCCGTGGGCTGGTTTTTGGTGCGTTCCGGCGATCCGACTGCGTTTGGAAGCGGCACGCGCGTCGAACTTGCGGATTATCAAGGAACGAACCCTACCGGCGTCCCCTCGACGCTCGCCAGTGCGGATCTCGTTGCGCGCGGCGAATATCTCGCGCGTGCTGCCGACTGCGCTGCGTGCCACACAGCGCCAGGAAAGAAGCCCTTCGCCGGCGGTCTCCCCTTCAAGCTGCCCATGATCGGCACGCTCTATTCGACGAACATCACTCCCGATTCGGAGACGGGAATCGGTGCCTGGAGCGATGAGGAATTCGTCAGTGCCATGCACGATGGGATCGGCAGGAATGGCAAACGACTCTATCCGGCATTTCCCTATGCGTCGTACACCCTGATGACGCGCGACGACGTGCTGGCGATCAAGGCCTATCTCTTCAGCCTCAAGCCGATCAAATATATGCCACCGCCGAACGACATCTCATTTCCGTTCAATCAACGCTATCTCATAGCGTTCTGGAATGTGCTGTTTCATCCAGGTCATCGCTTCCGGCCCAACGCAGATGAGCCGGCGGAATGGAATCGCGGCGCCTATCTCGTCGAGGCGCTTGGCCATTGCGGCGATTGCCACACGCCGCGCAATCTCTTGTTTGGGCTGAAGTCACATCAGAAATTTGCAGGCGCGATCGTTCGGGGCTGGAACGCGTACAACATCACGCCGGACCCGAAATGGGGCATCGGCGCGTGGTCTGACGCGCAATTGCAAGAGTATCTCTCGCATGGTCATGCCGATGGACGGAGCTCGGCGAGCGGTCCCATGGCAGAGGTCGTCGACAACAGCCTGCGCTTCCTGGCCCAGGAAGACATTGGTGCAATGGTCGTCTATCTGAAGAGCATTCCACCCAGGGGCGACAAGGGCAACGTTGCCGCCGTGGAGACTCCTTCCACACAAGAGCTGTCCACCAAGGAAATACCATTAGAGGCGAGCGGCGACGCTCTTGGCCTGCGTGTTTTCGAAGGTGCGTGTGCCGGCTGTCACGAGTTCGACGGTAGCGGCACTGTGTCGAGATATGCCTCGCTTGTCGGCAATAGAACCGTCAATGACCCGGCGGGTACCAACGCAACACAGGTGCTCCTGCAAGGCACGCACCTCCACACGGCGCTCGGCAAGGTGTTTATGCCCGGGTTTGACGCGGGCTATTCGGACGCGGAGATCGCCGCCGTCGTCAACTTTGTGACCGGTCGGTTCGGGACGACCGCATCTGCGCTGACGCCCGATGAGATTGCCAAGCGACGCCAAGAAAATTAAGCCGCCTCGCGCCCGGCGCTTGGCTGGAAAAAAGAGTCCACTAAGAGATGAGCGTCTTAAATTTACAACGCGAACTGAAGCCGCAGAACGGGCCGATCGACGTCGCCCGCCGCTGGCTCGATGAGTTCGGCCAGGTCACGCTTGCAACCGTTGTCTCCACTTGGGGATCCTCGCCCGTGCCCGTGGGCGGTCAGCTTGTCGTCGCGCCGGGCGGGCGCTTCGAGGGATCGGTATCGGGTGGCTGCGTGGAGGCCGATGTGATTTCCGAGGCCGCTGATGTCATGGTTACAGGGCACAGCAAGCTCCTTGAGTTTGGTGTTGCCGATGAAACGGCATGGCGGTCGGGCCTGCCCTGCGGCGGCACGATGAAAGTTTTCTTGGAGCGCCTCGAGCGTATCCCCGACGTTGCATATCTTGATGCGCTTTTGGCGGCAAGGCGTTCGCGGACCTCGCTGGCCGTGGTGACAAACCTCATTACAGCTGCCCGTCGGATATTTGACTCTGCGTCGACAATGCCCTCCGAGCTTGCTGAGGACCTAGTGGCCGGGGAAAGCCGATTGATTGAGATGACGGAAGGCGAGGTCTTCCTCCACGTGTTAGCCCCGCCTGTGCGCGTCGTCATCGCCGGAGCCACTCAGATCGGACAGGTTCTGTCAGATCTCGCCAAGCGCATTGGATATGATGTCGTCATTGTCGATCCACGGTCGGCATTCGCAACACCAGAGCGGTTCGCCGCCACGCCCATCCTCACCGATTGGCCGGGGGATTCCTTCAGGGCAATAGGGCTCGATGCCAGAAGTGCCGTTATCGCGTTGACGCATGCTGCTCATCTCGACGACGAGGCACTGGGAGAGGCCATGCGTTCCAACTGCCTATATATCGGTGCGCTTGGCTCGAAGAAGACGCAGGCCAAACGACTTGAGCGGCTGCGGGCGGCGGACTTTACCGACGACCAACTCGCACGGATTCACGCGCCGGTTGGCCTTGCAATCGGCGCCAAGGGGCCGGCAGAAATCGCACTCGCGATTCTTGCCGAGATCGTGAAGGTCGCGCGCGGAGTGCCGTAAAATGAACATTGGCTCCGTCCTTTTAGCTGCAGGAGCCTCGCGCCGGTTCGGAAAAGACAACAAGCTTCTCGCCGAAATCGGGGGCAAGCCGCTCGTACGCTGGGTCGCTGAGGTAATCACACACAGTGGTGCCAGAGACATTGTCGCTGTCACCGGTTGCGATCGCCCATTCATCGAGAATGCTCTTGAAGGCTTGCCGCTTCGGTTCGCTCACAACCCGAGTTGGACGGCAGGCGTGGGCTCTTCAATTGCCGTCGGCATAACGGCGCTTGGCTCGCAGCCTCTAGGCGCCTTCATCGTACCGGGCGATATGCCTTTCCTAACGTCCGCCTTGCTGAAGGACCTGATGGCCACCTTCGTCCAGGCCGGAGGCGCATCGATTGTCTATCCGACCACGCTATCAGGGGAGCAGCGCAACCCGGTTCTGTGGCCCCAAAGTTTCTTTCCGATGCTGGCGTCGCTCAGCGGCCCGCATGGAGCTAAGCGCCTGCTCGCTACCTTCCTAAGTTCCCAAAAGCAGGTGCCAGTCGTTGACGAGAGCGCGTTTGCTGACATCGATCTGCCTGCAGATTTGGAAGCTGGGCGCTCACAATGGATAGGGCTGAACCCTTAACCAGGCTTGGCTTCTAACCTCGTTCGACGAAGGACCAGAAGGTCCGAAATTGCTCGGGCGTTGAAAGCGGCCCTGCCCAGTAGGTTGCTACGCAACCAAGCAAATCCGATGCAAGGAGCCGAATGAAGCGAGCATACAAGGTTGTGGGAAGGTTGGATTGTCCCACTTTCTGCTAAGTCATTGATTTATCGAAATTGACGTAGTCCGCCCTGGGCACCATTTTCCCGGCTTCGGCGGGCCTCGATCCGCTCAGCATTTCCTTAAGGTCATCGCGCTAACACTTGCTGCGAAGCGGGCGCCCGGGCGGGCCTTTCCGACGGCATTTTTCTGCGCGGAGTGATCGACCATGAAGGAACCGCAGCAAGAAGGCATCGTTGGCAAGATCAACGACATCTTGGCGATGCGCATCACCATGCTGGTGGGCTCGATCTGGGCGTTCTATGCCTTCGTGATTTTTGGGCTGACCCCAATTTTGTGGCCCCAATACGAGACCCAAATTCTATACTGGTCGAACTTCCTTCAGCTCGTGTTCCTGCCGGTCATCACCGTCGGCACCGCGATCATGAACCGCGATACGGAGAGGCGAGCAAAAGAGGACCACCACACCATCAAGCAGGAGTTCGGCTTGCTTCGAGAGGCCGACACTATGCTGCACACCACGTTGCAGGAGATTGCCGCCGGGGTGCGGGAGCTGCTGCTGCGTTCCAAGCACGAGGGCTCCGAAGCGCCGCGCGCGTTGGCGCGCGAGATGGCGACGCCCCATCGGAAAGCCTCGAAACGCTAGGAGTGAAGCGCGTAGCCCGCGTGCCCGCCGTCCCAAGCTATAGAAGCGGTTCGAGAAGCTTGGCGACCGCGAGGCCGAGTGCCCGCTGACCGTCGGGATCCAGATGTACGCCGTCGGCGGCGCTCACTTTGGTCACCTGTCCCGCATCGAGGAACAGGGCGTCGAAACGTTGCGCGATGGTCCGATAGGCGGCTGCAAGCCCTTGCGATGTCGGCTCGCCTCCGGCGTAGAACAACGACATTTCCGCGCTGAGCGAGCCGAGGGGAGGGGGCGCGATCAGCAACGTTCTCGGCGTCGCGCCACCCGGTCCGGCGAGGCTCGCATTGACGGTTCGGATCAGCGCGGCGCAATTCATGGCGATCTTGCCGGACGTCAGGCCGTAGCACGGTGCGCTGTCATTGGTGCCGAGCATGATGGCGACCACGTCGAGCGGTGCGTGCGATTCGAGCAGGGGTGGCAGCATGGCCAAACCGTTGCGATTAGGCCGTGACGGCTCGTCGGTCGCCACGGTGCGGGCGTTCAATCCCTCTTCGATCACGCGCGCGCGGCCCTGAAGCGCCGCTTCCAGAACGCCGGGCCAGCGCGCTTCCCGCGGAAAGCGCGAGCCGTCTCTTGGGTCGTAGCCCCAAGTGATTGAGTCGCCGTAACAGAGAATGGATTTCGTCAAGCGAGGGCCCCCCGGGTGCTAGTCGCGGCGCGCGGCCACGAGGTCTACAGTTTGACCATCACATGGCGAACGACGGTATAGTCCTCGAGCGCGTACATCGAGAGGTCCTTGCCGTAGCCGGACATCTTCAGCCCGCCGTGTGGCATCTCGCTGACCAGCATGAAATGGGTGTTGACCCAGCAGGCGCCATATTGGAGCCGCGCCGCGGTGGCCATGCCTTTGCCGAGATCCGAGGTCCACACCGAAGAGGCGAGCCCATAGTCGCTGTCATTGGCCCACTCCACCGCCTGATCGACGTCGTCGAACGCCGTCACCGAGACGACCGGTCCGAACACCTCCTTGCGCACGATCTCGTCGCTCTGCTTGGCGCCGGCGACGACGGTCGGCTCGAAGAAGAACCCCTTGCCGCCATGCGGCTTCCCCCCGGCCGTGATGGAGATGTGCTTCTGTCCCGCGGCGCGCTCGACGAAGCCGTGCACGCGGCCTTTGTGGTTCGCTGAAATCAACGGTCCGATGTCGTTCTCATCGTCGTCGGCGCGGTTGAATTTGATGTCCTTCGCGGCAATGGAGAGATCCGCGACCAGATTCTCGTAGATCTTCTTGCCGGCATAGATGCGGCAGGCGGCCGTGCAATCCTGGCCGGCATTGTAGTAGCCGAAGGCCTTCAAGCCCTCGACCACTGCGCCGAGATCGGCGTCGTCGAACACGATCACCGGCGCCTTGCCGCCAAGCTCCAGATGCGTGCGCTTGATGGTGGCGGTGGCGGCTTGCAGCACTTTCTGCCCGGTGGGAACGCTGCCCGTGAGCGACAACATGGCGACCTTCGGGTGATTGATCAGTGCCTGGCCGGTGGTCTCCCCGCGCCCGGTGATGACATTGACGACACCTTCGGGAAATATGTCGGCGATGACTTTGGCGAGCTTGAGGGTCGTGAGCGGCGTCAGCTCCGACGGCTTCAGCACGATGGTGTTGCCGCCGGCGAGCGCCGGCGCGAGCTTCCAGGCGGCCATCATCAGCGGATAGTTCCACGGCGCGATCGAGCCCACCACGCCGATCGGATCGCGGCGGATCATCGAGGTGAAGCCCGCCATATATTCGCCCGCCACCGTGCCATGCATGTTGCGCACGGCGCCGGCGAAGAAGCGGAAGCAGTCGGATACTCCCGGCAGCTCGTCCTGTAGCACGCGAATGCGCGGCTTGCCGCAGTTCAGCGCCTCCAGGGTGGCGAAGGCCTCGGCCTCGGCGTCGATGGCATCGGCAAGCTTCAGCAGAAGGCCGGACCGTTCGGCGGGTGTCGTACGCGACCACGTCTTGAAGGCGCCGGCGGCGGCGTTCACGGCCGCATCGACCTGCGCGGGGGAGGCGTCGGGGAGGCTGACGATGGTCTCCTCGGTCTTGGGATTGATCACCGCCTCGGGCGCATCGCTGCCGGACACGAATTTGGACCCGATCAACATTTGCGTGTCGAGCATGGAACTCTCCTCCATCAATGCTACTTCGTCGCGCCGCCGATATGCTCACCCTCGCGCGTCAGATAATAGGCGACGAGGATTGGGATCAGCGTAACGACGATAACGAACACGGCGACCACGTTGGTCACCGGGCGCTGCCGTGGGCGGATCAGCTCGGACAGCATCCAGATCGGCAAGGTCGACTGCTGGCCGGCGGTGAACGTCGTGACGATCACCTCGTCGAAGGACAGCGCGAAAGCGAGCATGCCGCCGGCAAGCAATGCCGTGCCGATTTGCGGCAGGATCACGTGGCGGAAGGTCTGGAAGCCGTTGGCGCCGAGATCCATGGACGCTTCGATAAGATTGCCGGACAGCCGGCGAAACCGGGCGATAGCATTGTTGTAGACCACCACGATGCAAAATGTGGCGTGGCCCAAGACGATGGTCCAGATCGAGAAATCGATGCCCATGATGTCGAAGGCGGAGCGCAGCGAGATGCCGGTGATGATGCCGGGCAGGGCGATGGGCAGCACGAATAACAGCGAAATGGTCTCGCGGCCGAAGAACTTGGCGCGCGACAGGGCGGCGCCGGCGAGCGTGCCGAGGATGAGCGCCAGGAAGGTGGCGATGGCCGCTACCCTGAGCGACAGATAGAGCGGCGGCCAGATGTCCGGCCGGTCGAACCAAGCGACGCCGAACCATTTCGTGGTGTAGCCCGGCGGCGGAAACTGGAAGCTCTTGTCTTCCGTGGTGAAGGCGTAGAACACGATCAGCGCCAGCGGCAAATGCAGGAATAGCAGTCCGGCAATGGCGGCGATGCTCAGTCCGACCGGCCTGTTGCGCTTGGGCTCAGAGGACATCGAAGGCCCCCATGCGCTTCGCCACCCAGAGATAGAGGCCCATGATCAGCATCGGCACCACGGTGAAAGCTGCCGCGAGCGGAATGTTTCCCGAGGTTCCCTGCAAGGTGTAGACCGCCATGCCGATGAACGGACGCGAATTGCCGACGATGGTCGGGACGATGTAATCGCCGAGAGTGAGCGAGAAGGTGAAGATCGAGCCGGCGATGATGCCGGGCAGCGCCAAGGGAAAGATCACCGTCCAGAAGGTTTGCCGCGGCGTCGCGCCGAGATCGGCCGACGCTTCGAGATAGCTGGCGGGGACGCGCTCGAGCGCCGCCTGGGTCGGCAAGATCATGTAGGGCAGCCAGACATAGACGAACACCAGGAAGGTGCCGATATAGCTGAACGACAGCGACGGGCCGCCGATCACCGGCACCGCCAGAAACGCGTTGATCAGCCAGGAAAGATGCAGTCCGCCGGCAAGCCAGTTGAGGATGCCTTCCTTGGCCAGGATCAGCTTCCAGGCATAGATCTTGACGAGATAGCTCGACCACAGCGGCATCATCACCGCAAGATAAAACAGCGCTTTGGTCCAGCCGCGGGCATAGCGCGCCGCGTAATACGCGATGGGCAAGGCGATGACGGCGCAGGCGAGGGTGACGACCGCCGCCATCAGCACGCTGCGGAGGATGATCTGGAGATTGGATTCGTGGAGCAGCTCCAGATAGGTGGTCAGCGTGAATTCGTGGACGATCAGCCCGGAAAAATCGTCGAGCGAATAGAAGCTTTGCAGCAGGAGCGCGAACAGCGAACCGATATAGACGAGGCCGATCCACAACAGTGGCGGCAGCAGGAGAACGAAGGTGAGCAGCTTGGGCCGGGCGAAAAAGAGGTCGGATATGCTGCCCAGGAACCCGCGCCCCCGTTCGGCTGTCACTGCCTGGCTCACGCGCCATCCTCCATGGTGACCATGGCCGATTTCGGCCAGATCAGCCGCACCTTCTCGCCTTCCTCGAAGTCGGCGCCGTCGGCAGGCATCTCGGCGGTAATGCGCAAGTTCCCGGTGTCGACGTTGAATCGCGTGACCGCGCCCTGATAACTGATCATCTTGATCGTGCCGTCGGCGTGGGCGTGCCCTGTGGGCACAGTCTCGTCAGGCGGGAAGACACGGATCTTCTCGGGCCGCAGGCTGGTCCATCGCGACGTGGCGCCGTGGGAAGAGCAAAAGTCTGGGGAAAGCACGTTCGACGATCCGACGAAGTCGGCGACGAAGCGGGATCTGGGGCGTTCGTAGATGTCGTTTGGGGATCCGACCTGAACGATCTTGCCCTCATTGAAGATCGCGACGCGGTCCGCCATCGACAGCGCCTCGCCCTGGTCGTGCGTCACAAAGATGAAGGTGATGCCGATTTCCTTCTGCAGCGCCTTCAGCTCCTCTTGCATCTGCTCTCGCAGTTTGAGGTCGAGTGCGCCGAGCGGCTCGTCGAGCAGCAGCACCTTCGGTCCCTTCACCAGCGCGCGGGCGAGTGCCACGCGCTGACGCTGCCCGCCCGAGAGCTGCGCGGGACGGCGGGTCTCATATCCGGCGAGCTTGACCATGGCGAGCGCGTCTCTCGCCTTGGCATCGCGCTCCGCCTTCGGCACGCCCTTGATCATCAGGCCGTAGGCGACGTTGTCGCCGACGGTCATGTGCGGAAAGAGAGCGTAGTCCTGGAACACCGTATTGACGTTGCGCTTGTAAGGCGGAACGCCTTCGGCGGTTTCGCCGAAAATCTCGATGTGCCCCTGATCCGGTTGCTCGAAGCCGGCGACGAGACGCAGGCAGGTGGTCTTGCCGGAGCCCGATGGCCCGAGCATGGCGAAGAACTCGCCCGGCGCGATGTCGAGCGTTACGCTGTCCACCGCCACCACCGAGCCGAAGTGGCGGGAGACATTCACGAAACGTACGGCAGCCGCCGCGTCACGCCCGTGCGGGAGCGGCCCGGCTTCCGCTTTGCGGACCGCTCTTGCCGGGCTCATTACCTGCCGAGGATCGCGATGTAGTCTTTGGCCCATTGCGAATAGGGCACGCACTTGCCCTCCTGTTCGCATTTGGCCGTCGGCGTGCGCCAGAACCAGATCTGCTCGAAATTGTCGAAGCCGTTGGTCGCGCAGCCCTCATCGGTCAGGAGCTCGTTGCCTTTGCAGGCAGCCGGCACCGCAGGCACCGAGCCGAACCAGGATGCGAGATCGCCCTGCAGCTTGGGATTGATCGAGTGCTCCAGCCACATATAGGCACAGTTCGGGTGCTTGGCCTCCGCGTGCATCATCGTGGTGTCGGCCCAACCCGTGGCTCCTTCTTTGGGGACGACGGAGGCGATCGGCCTCTTCTCGCCTTGCAGCAGGTTGACCTGGAACGGCCATGACGACGACGCGACGACGCCTTCGTTCTTGAAGTCGTCGACCTGAACCATGGCGTCGTGCCAATAGCGGCCGATCAACGCTCGCTGCGCCTTGAGCAGCTCCATGACCGCCGCATATTGCTCGGGATTGAGCTCGTAGGGATTCTTGATGCCGAGTTCCGGCTTGGTTTTCATCAGATAGAGTGCCGCATCGGCGACATAGATCGGCCCGTCATAGGCCTGCACGCGCCCCTTGTTGCTTTTGCCGTCGGGCAGCGTCTGCTCCTCGAACACAACCGCCCAGGTGTTCGGCGCCTCCTTGAAGACATCCGTGTTGTAGGCGAGCACGTTCGGCCCCCATTGGAAGGGCACGCCATAATGCACGCCATCGACGGTGTGCCAGGGCGCATCCTTCAGGCGGTCGTCCACGGTCTTCCAGCTCGGGATCAGGTCGATATT
>DATICH010000134.1:0-3203 GCA_035456885.1 Methyloceanibacter sp. | reverse complement strand
TCATTATTTCGGCACCGCGTGGCCGATCGACGACCCGCGCGCGATCCCGGCTCTCTATGAGGATTATTCGGACTTGCCGCCGGCACTGATCATCACCGCTGGGCATGATCCGTTGCGCGACGAAGCCGCCGAATATGCCGGACGCTTGTCAGGTTCAGGCGTGCCCGTCACCTATGAATGTTTCGAGGGCTCAATCCACGGTTTCATGAATATGGGCCGCGTGCTGCGCGGCGCGCATGGCAGAGGGCGGCAGCGCCTAGCCGCATGGCTCTCCGAACATCTGCACGGCACGACCGAATAGGGCGAGCACGCTCTTGTCGAATGCTCGGGAGCTAAAAGCGAAGCGGCCCGAGACATGTCCCGGGCCGCTCGACTGATCCTCCCAGACTTGGCGTCAGCGCATGAGATCGCGCCAGCTGTTCTCGCGCACGTCGACGCCGTAATAGGCGGCCGCCGCCTTGATATTGGCGAAGGCGAGATCCCGGTCCGCGTCGGAAACGCCTTCCACCTGATCGAAGCGGGCTAGAGCGTTTCTGACGTGGTCCGCGTCGGTAAGCGGCTCCTTGCGCTGCTGCGGGAAGGCAAACACGCTGTCGGGAAGCTCCGCCCGGTTGTGGATCACGCCGGTCTCGGTGCTGGGCATCCAAGTGGCTTGCATTACCTCGTTCCTCCTTGGTCGATACGAACTGCTGTCCTCGTTCCCTGTATTTTGGGAATGTCAGCCTTTGCGCTTGCGTAGCCGGCTGACATCCGGCACCTCCTCGCCGAGAGCCGTGGCCAAATCGATTTGATGGTCCTGCTCCTGCACGAGTATCTCGCGGATCTGCTCGGCCATGGCGAATTCGCCGAGGGCCTCGCATTGGCGAACCCTCTCCCGGTAGTTGAGAATGGTTTCATTCTCATTATCCAGGTCGAATTTAAGCATATCGCGGGGCTTCTCCGAGGTTTTCACCGGCTTGGGCGTCACGCTCGGCATCTTGCCGAGATAGTCGATCTGCCGCGAGATGGTGAGCGCATGCTGAAGCTCCTGATGCGCGTGTTCCTCGAGCTGCGCGGCGATACTCATATACTCCGCGCCCTTCAGCACTTGCGAATAGACCACGTAGGCAATGATCGCCTGGTATTCCCGCGAGAGGTCCTCGTTCAGAAGCTCCGCCAACTGCTCTCGGGTTATATCCTGCCCAGCCATGTGTGTTTCCTCCTTTTGCAAAACGCCATGCTAACCGTTCTTACGGTCTGCACCGGAGCTAGTCCGGCGCGAAATGGATGGCGAGCCAAACAGTGGGAGGCTCGCGTTCGGTCCAGGTGACCCGATGGCGGCAATGCGCGGGAAGCAGCAAATAATCCCCGGGGGCCAGCGTCCGGTCTTGGCTCTCGCCCTCGATGCGAAGCCGGGCGCCCCCCTTGACGAGGAGAACCCATTCGTCGGCCTCTTGGTCGTACCACTTGCCGTCCGGCGTGGTCTGTCCGGTCGAGACGATGCGCTCGATGCGGGCGCCGGGCTCTTGACACAGCGTCTCCACCGCCTCTTCTGCCGAAATTTGCGACGGCAGGCCGGCGAGCAAGCTTCCGCCCTTCACACTCACCGGTCCGGTGCCCCGATGCTCTGTCCGCTGATCTCGAATTCGCGGCCGTCCTTCAGCGCGCTTGCGTCGAGCGGATCGCCGCCGAGCGGGAGGAGATAAAGCGTGGCAGTGCCGCCGAGGGTTTTGCCGGCAATATCGAATGTAAGATCGAAATCGAGCCGGCCGATGCCGCCCTGTTGCCCGCCTGCCTCGGGCGCGGTGAAGTCGAGCGTGGTGGCCTTGACGTTGAGCTTGCCGTCGTCGCCGGGGCGGCAGTACCAATTGCCGCGCCCGCCGGTGAACGGCGCAAAGCCCGTTTCGCCGCCCTCGCCGGAATCGGTGAACAGAGCGAGATGCGCGCTGCCGAGCGAAAGCAGGCTGCGGCTAGTGAAACTGTCTCCGCTCTCGCCTTTTGGTTTGTTCTTGGTGAGATAGGTGCCGATCGGATATCGGCAGGCGAGGCGCTGCTTGGGCGAAAGTTTGCGGGGAACGAGCGCGGTGACCTGATAAAATCGCTCGACCCACGCCCCGTCTTGCTTGACCATGAGCTGGCTGACGAAGACGTGCTTCGGGATCGGCCTGCCTTTGAAGCTGCCTCGTTGCTTGGCCTTGAAGGTCCGGAGCGCGGCGTCATCGCCGATCAGGGACACCTCGACTTCGCCGGTAATTTCCTGCTCAAATTTGAGGTCTGGCAGCGAGGCGATCTGACTGTCGACCCCTTGCGGGCCAGAATAGTAAGGCGTGACCGCGACATGGTCGGAGCTCATCAGCTTCTTGACGTTCTCGAAATTCTGCTCCTCGAAGGCCTGATCGAGCGCGGCGGCGGCCTCGTTGACCTCGGCGATGGTCTCGGCGTCGCCGGCCCTCGCCTCGAGCAACGCCGTCGCGGCTACGACGGAGAGAGATAAGAAAATGGCAGCAAGGTTCCGCATGCTACGCTTCCTTCGCTTCCCGAATCCGACGAGCCTAATACAGCAATCGCTAGATTGCGTGACAATCCTCGTGGAACTGGCCATCGACGGCCGCAGAGAGAGAGAGAGAGAGAGAGAGAGAGAGAGAGCGGTCTCACTCACTCCGGATTCACCACCCTGAGCTCGAAGGGCTTGAGCTCGCTGCTGGTCTTGAGGAAATCGGTGACCTGGTTCACGTCGGTGATGGTCGCCGAGGACCACAGATCTGTAGTGCAGGTCGAGTCGGTGTACGTGTCGGTGACCACAAGATAAGGACCCTTGTCCTTGACCAGCTTGCAGGCGCAAGACGCCTTTGTCGGATCGCTCTTGTCGACGATGCAGGGCATGTCGAGACACCAGGCCCAAGGCCGATCGTTATCGCACGCCGCGTAGCTCTTGATCGGGTAATAGCGCGACCTGATTTGGGGCCCCTCGGCGGTCTCGACCTGGCCTTCACACGGCTTGGCCCCGGCCGAATAACCGGTCTTCACCTCGCAATTGCAGGCGGCGGTATCGTCCTTGCCGGCAATCGGCTGGCACTTCGCCGTGGTGCACAACGCGTAGGTGCTTTCGCACACGATAAATTCTGCCGCATTTTCTCCTGTGCATCCGCCGAGCACGGTGACAAGCGCAAGAAAAAGGATGCTTTGCCGCATGGTTCAATACCTGAAGGCTGGTCCGGGGTCAC
>DATICH010000133.1:0-13193 GCA_035456885.1 Methyloceanibacter sp. | reverse complement strand
ATCGTTGGCCGGAAGGCGGCGAGCGTAGCCAGCTATACTTTGTATTCAGCCGGCATGAAAAAGCTCGGCGCGGAAGGCTTCACTTGGACCGAGGAAAATCTCGACAAGTGGATTGCCGATCCGAAGGCGATGATCCCGGATTCGCCGATGGCGCTCGCCTTCCAGGGCGTGCCTGATGCCGGCGAGCGGGCTGACATCATCGCCTATCTGAAGACGGTACCGGCACAGTAGCGGGGCGGGTGACGGAGGAGGAGGACATCAAGGCGCTTGCGGCTCGGGCGTCACCGGCGAACCGGCGACGCCTTGAGGCTTCTCGCGAAATTTCTCGATGTCGTCGAGCACGGACCTGAAGAAATAGTCGCGGTCGCCCGCCTCCTTGGCGATCTCGCCCCAGCCCGCCCGCAGGGCCGATAGAACATCGTCGGGGAAAGGCGCGATCCTGACGCCGTGCTTGGCGAGATCGGCAAGTGCGTCGGACTGAAGTTTGGCGCTCTCCACCAGCGACGCTTGCAGGGTTTCCAGGCAAGCGTCCTCGATCAAGCCGCGCTCTTGATCGGAAAGTGCGTTCCAGCGGTCCTGATTGACGATCAGCTCGAGCACGGTCTCGGGCTGATGCCAGCCCGGCGCATAAATTAGTTTCACCTTGTCCTTCAGCTCCAGCCGCGCATCGACCGCCGGCGGGTAGAGCTCGGCGGCGTCGATCGCGCCCTTGTCGAAGGCTGCGAGGATATCGCCGCCGGGGACCAGCACCGTGGTTGCGCCCTGCCGCGCCATCACCCTGCCGCCAAGGCCGAAAATGCGCATCCGCAATTCCTTGATGTCGGCTTCCGTCTTGATCTCCTTCTTGAACCAGCCGCCGGCTTCCGCCCCGCCGAAGGCGCAAGGCAGCACATGGACCTTGACCCCTGCATGGTCGTACATCTCCTGATAGAGCTTCCGGCCGTTGCCGTGCTCGAACCAGGCGAAATAGAGTTTGGCGTCGGGACCGAACGGATAACCTGAAAACAAAGGAGCGGCGGGGAGCTTCGCCGCCCAGAAGCTCGCGGTCGCGAAGCCCGCATCGACCTCGCCGCTCGCCACCTTGTCGAGGATCTCGTGGGGCTTCGCGCCGTCTCCGGGCTGTTTCAGATCGAGCACGAGAGTGCCGCGGGATCGTTTCTCGATCAGCCGGGCAAGCTCGAGCGCAGGCTCGCCGAGACCCGGCAAGTGAATGCCGTAAGCGACCGGCGTGACGAGGCGCACCGGCTCTGCCGCCGACCGCCCGGCGAGGAAAGCCGCCGATAGCAGAAGCAGCATGGCCAAAGCGGATGCCTGTTTTCTCATGTCCTCACAAAACCTCGACTGAGCCGCGATTCGGATTTCTTGAGTCGCGGCCAATGCTACATCCTGGCTGCTATCCCCCGCCACAATGTGCAAAGCTAGCCGGGCGCCATGACCATGCCACCCGCCTCCGCCGAGCAACGCCCGCATGTTGGGCTGTTCGTTACCTGCCTCGTCGATCTCTTCCGTCCAAGCGTCGGCTTCGCGGCGATCAAGCTGCTCGAGGCGGGCGGCGCGCAGGTCGAGGTGCCGCGCGCGCAAACCTGCTGCGGCCAGCCCGCCTACAATTCAGGCGACCGGAAGAACGCCGTCGCCATCGCCAGGCAGGTGGTCGAGACCTTCGAGCCGTTCGACTATGTCGTCGCGCCGTCGGGTTCCTGCACCGGCATGCTGCGGGTCCACTATCCGCGTCTGCTCGCCGACGATCCGAATTTCGCCGAGCGGGCCGAGGCGCTGGCGGCGAAGAGCTTCGAGTTGACCTCGTTTCTCGTTGGCGTGCTCGGCCTCGACAAGATCGATGCGGCCTTTGCCGGAAGCGTCACCTATCACGATTCCTGCTCCTCCTTGCGTGAGCTCGGCGTCTGCGACGCGCCGCGGCAATTGTTGCGGAGCGTCGATGGGCTCAGCTTGATCGAGCTCGAAGAGAGCGAGGTCTGCTGCGGCTTCGGCGGCGCCTTCTCGGTCAAATATCCCGGCATCTCGACCGCGATTCTCGATGCCAAGATCAGGGACATCGTCGAGACCGGCGCATCGACCGTGCTGGCCGGCGATCTCGGCTGCCTGTTTCAAATCGCCGGGCGGCTAGCCCGCGAGCGCGAGGATGTCGAGGTGCGCCATGTCGCCGAGGTGCTGGCGGGGATGACCGAGGAAGCGGCGATCGCCGCGCCCCGGCAGAAACGGTGAGGCACAGGACGAAGATGGAACAGGCAAGCCACGACTTCCACAAGAGTGCAGCGCGCGCGGTACGAGACGCGCAATTGCAAAGGGCGCTCAAGAACGTGAAGCGCGGCTTCGTCGAGAAGCGCCAAGCGGCGAAAACGGGCCTGCCCGAGTTCGACGCGTTGCGCGAGGAGGCGCGCGCCATCAAGGACCACACGCTCTCGCATCTCGATCTCTATCTCGAGGCCTATGAACGCAAAGTCACCGAGAGCGGCGGCCAGGTGCATTACGCGCCGACCGCGGAAGACGCCCGTGCCATCGTCTTGCGGCTCTGCCAGGAGGCCAGCGCCAAGCTCGTCACCAAGGGCAAGTCGATAGTGTCGGAGGAGATCGGGCTCAATGCCCATCTCAAGGCTGCCGGCATCGAGGTGGTGGAGACCGATCTCGGCGAATATATCGTGCAGCTCCGGGGCGAACGGCCGAGCCATATCATCGCCCCCGTCATCCATCTCACCAAAGAGGCCATCGAGGCGGATTTCCGCCGCGCGCACCCGCGGTTCCCGCACGCCCGGCGGCTCGACCAACCGGAGCATCTCGTCGCCGAGGCACGCAAGGTGCTGCGCGAGAAGTTCCTCGCCGCCGATGTCGGCATCACCGGCGCCAATCTCTTGATCGCCGAGACCGGGTCGTCGGTGATCGTCACCAATGAGGGGAACGGCGACCTCACCGCGAGCCTGCCGCGCATGCATATCGTCGTCGCCTCGATCGAGAAGCTCGTGCCGACCTTGGAAGACGCGATGACCATTCTCCGCCTGCTTGCGCGCTCGGCGACAGGCCAGGAGATCACCACTTACACCACGTTCACCACGGGTCCGCGGCGCGACCGCGACCCGGACGGCCCCTCCGCCTATCACGTCGTGCTGCTGGATAATGGGCGAAGCGAAATGCTCGGCAATGAATTCGCCGACATGCTGCGCTGCATTCGCTGCGGCGCCTGCCTCAATCACTGCCCGGTCTATGGCGCGATCGGCGGCCACGCTTACGGCTCGGTCTATCCCGGGCCGATGGGTGCGGTGCTGACGCCGCAGTTGCACGGCATAAACCAGGCACGCGACCTCCCCTACGCGTCGAGCTTCTGCGGACGTTGCGAGGCAGTATGCCCGATGGACATTCCCCTGCCGGGCATGATGCGCGCTTGGCGAGAGCGCGACTTCGCCAAAGGTAATCCGCCTTTCTCGGAGCGCCTGTATCTGAAGCTGTGGGCCTATGCCGCCAAGCGTCCGCGCCTCTATCACGCGCTTGCCGCGCGCGTCGCCAAGCGGCTCGCACGGCGCGGCGGGGCGCGCGGGAGTCTGGACCGGCTGCCCTTCGCCAAGTCCTGGACCAAGACGCGCGACCTCCCTGCCCCCGAGGGAAGCACCTTTCACAGCCTTTATGCGCGCGCCCAACGCGGGAAGCGGCAATGACCGCACCCGAAGAGGCGCGCAAGGTCGTGCTCGACCGGATTCGCACCGCACTCGGCGTGGCGAGCCTCGATCGCGCGCGCAAGGCCGCGGTGGCGCGGCGGCTCGAGCGGCATCCGCGCGGCACGATCCCGGCGCGCGTTCGGGGCGCCACTGAAGCGCACATAGCGTTGTTCACCGACATGCTGACCAAGCAAGGCGCCGATGTGCGCCGCGTGGCGACGGGCAAGGAGGCGGTGGCGGCAATCGCCTCCTATCTCGGCATCTGCAACCTGCCGCCGCGATTGCGCATGGGCAAAGACCCCGCGCTCGCCGCGCTGCCCTGGCGCGAGGCGTGGGACATTGAGCGCTCGATCGGACCGGCCGAGCCGGGCGATGCAGCAACCTTGTCGTGCGCCCTGGTCGCCGCCGCCGAGACCGGAACCCTGTTCCTCGTCTCCGGAGCCGACAACCCGACCAGCCTGAACTTCCTGCCGGAGGCGCACACCGTGATCGTCGACGCTGCCGATATCGTCGGCTCCTACGAAGAGGCGTGGGACCGGCTACGCGCCGCCTTCGGCGAGGGGTCGCTGCCGCGCACGGTGAACCTGATCAGCGGCCCGTCGCGCACGGCCGATATCGAGCAAACCATCGTTCGCGGCGCGCATGGACCCCGCCGTCTGCAGGCGCTGATCCTGGGCTAGTCGGAGCCAGCAAGGTCCGGCTTTCCCGGCATTTTCAGATAGTGGCCTCACTTCCGTTGCCGCGGCGCTTCGGTTATGGTGCAACGCACTAACCCGCAAGCGGGGAGCTTCAGAGATTCCGGCTCGAATGGCCGGTTCGGGGTGGCACTTCATGCGTCTTGCCGAATGGCTGATCGCGCGGCCTCGCTGGTTCAAGCGCGCGCTCCTCATCGTCAACGATCTCCTGCTGCTGACCCTGGCAATCTGGGCCGCCTACACGCTCAGGCTCAGCCGGCCTTATGTGCCCGCCTCCTTGGAGAAATGGCTGCTGCTTATCGCCGCCCCGCTGATCGGCGTGATCGTGTTTTATTTGCGCGGGCTCTACAAGCTCGTCACCCGCTTTATCGGACCCGAGGGCACCACCCGCATCTATACGGCGGTCATCTTCGCGGCACTGCTCTGGGCGCTCGTTGTGCTGATGGCTGCGGTCAAGGATCATCCACGCTCGGTCATCGTGATTTATGCGCTGATCGCCGCATTGCTGATCCGCCTCAGCCGCCAATGGGTCGGTGCGGCGCTGCTCAGGGCAGCGCCCCAACACAAGGGCGTCAGCTTCGACAAGCGCAAGCCAGTCATCATCTACGGTGCAGGGACCCTCGGCATTCAGCTTCTGCGTGCACTCACGGAGCATGGTGGATACAGGACCGTCGCCTTTATAGATCCCAATCCCTCGCTCGCCGGGCAGATGGTGCATGGCGTCAAGGTGGCGCGGCCGGAGAAGATCGGCAAGCTGATCAACGAGGAGAGCGTAGCGGAGGTGCTGCTGGCGACGCCGTCGGCATCGCGGGGCGAGCGCCGCCTGGCGCTCAAGGCGCTCGAAGCTTTTCCAGTGGTGGTGAAGACCTTGCCGGCGCTCGAGGAGATCGCCTCGGGCAATGTGCAGGTGAGCGATCTTCGGCCGATCGACGTCGACGACCTGCTGGGACGCGATCCTGTCGTCCCCGACGTCGAGCTGTTGATCTCGAACGTGCGGGGCAAGGTGGTGATGATCAGCGGCGCCGGCGGCTCGATCGGCGCGGAGCTCACGCGCCAGCTGCTCAAGCTCGAACCCAAGACCTTGGTACTGTTCGAACTGTCGGAAGTAGCGCTTTACGATATCTCGATGGAGCTCGAAGATCTCAAACGACGGATGCAAAGGGAAGCCGAAGGCACCGCGTTGAGCGAGACCTCGGTGATTGCGGTGCTCGGATCGGTGCTCGACCGCAAGCTCGTGGCCCGCACCATTCAGGAACTTGGCGTCGAGGTGATCTACCACGCCGCCGCCTATAAGCATGTCCCGATCGTCGAAGCCAATCCCTTTGCCGGGCTGCAGAACAACACGTTCGGCACGCTTGTCGTCGCCGAGACCGCCAAGGAATGCGGCGTCGAGCGCTTCGTGCTAGTGTCGAGCGACAAGGCGGTCAGGCCCACCAACGTCATGGGCGCGAGCAAGCGCCTTGCCGAGCAGATTCTCCAGGCGCTGGCGCAGGAGCGCGGCACCTCCACCATCTTCACCATGGTGCGGTTCGGCAACGTGCTCGATTCTTCAGGCTCCGTGGTCAAGCTGTTCCGCAATCAGATCAAGGCCGGCGGCCCCGTCACCGTCACCCATCCCGAGGTGATCCGCTATTTCATGTCGATCCCCGAGGCGGCGCAGCTGGTGATTCAGGCAGGCACCATGGCGACCGGCGGCGAGGTGTTCGTCTTGGAGATGGGTACGCCGGTCAAAATCGACGATCTCGCCCGCACCATGATCCGGCTCTCCGGCCGCGAGTTGCGCGACGAGGCGCATCCCGATGGCGATATCGCCATCGAATATATCGGGCTGCGGCCCGGCGAGAAGCTCTATGAGGAGCTCCTGATCGGCGAGAACACGACCGGGACCAGCCATCCGCGCATCTTCAAGAACAACGAACCGATCGTGCCGTTCAACGAACTCGCCTCGGTGCTGGAACGTCTCGAAGACGCCATCCACCGGCTCGACGAGGCGGAGATGCAAGACGTGTTGCGCACGACCGTCGAGGGCTATGTGCCGGCCGGCGGCAGCCCTCCAGTCGCCGGCAAGGGCGAGTGGCAACCGGCCTCGCGCACGCTGCATTAGGGAATGCAGATTTCTCAACCCGGGTTATGGGCCATCTTGCTGATGGTGGGATGCGCCGGCCTTTCGGCCCTGCTGATCCTGGTGCTGCGGCCGATCCTCATGCGCCACCTGCTGGCGCAGCCCAACGCGCGCTCCTCGCACAAGGTCCCCACGCCGCAAGGGGCGGGGCTCGCGGTAATGGCATCGGTCTTCGTCGGTTTGGCGCTCGGCATCTCTCTGTGGGCGCAAGGCGCGGAGCCGAGTCTCTGGGGCGTGCTGGTCGCGGCGGCCGGGCTCACCCTGCTTGGTGCGATCGACGACGCTCACACGCTTTCAGTGGGGTCGCGGCTGACCGGCCAAATGTTGGCGGCACTCGTGGTGGTGGGAACCTTGCCGGAGCAGCTCCGGCTGTTTCCGGGCTTGATGCCGGCGGGCGTGGAAGACGCGCTCCTAGTGCTCGGCATCGTCTGGTTCGTCAACGCGGTCAACTTCCTCGACGGGCTCGACTGGATGACCGTGGCGCAAGTGGTGCCGATGACGCTCGGCGTCGCCGCCTTGCACGTGCTGGGCGCCGTACCGGCGACCGTGGCGCTGCTTGCGCTCGTGCTGCTCGGCGCGACACTCGGTTTCGCCGTTTTCAACAAGCATCCAGCCAGCATCTTTCTCGGCGACGCGGGCAGCCTGCCGATCGGCCTGCTGCTTGCCTTCATGCTGATCTTCGTGGCGGAGGCCAACCTTGCCGCGGCGTTATTGCTCGCGCTCTACACGCTCGCCGATTCCACCGTGACGCTGCTCCGACGCTTGATCGCCGGCGAGCGCGTATTCTCCGCGCATCGCACGCATTTCTATCAGCGCGCCGTGGCGGAAGGCCTCAGCGTGCCGCAGGTGACGGCGCGGGTCTTCCTGCTGGGGCTGCTGCTCGCTGGGCTCGCGATCGCCGCCGTGTTGGCGAAATCGACCGCGGCCGATCTCGTTCTTCTGGCGATCGGCATCGCGGCCACGGCGCTCACGCTCTACGCGCTTGGCAAAGGACGGTGACATGACAGGTCGCGTGCTAGTGACCGGCGCCTCAGGCTTCATCGGCCAGCGCCTGGTCGGCGCTCTGGCAAAGCACGGCTGGCAGGTCAGGGCAGCCGCGCGCGATCCAGCTTCTATTGCCACAACGAGCCAGGTCGAGTGCGCCGCCATGCCGGACCTCTCGCGGTCAGCCGACTGGGCCGGCCTGCTCGATGGCGTCTCGCATATCGTGCATCTTGCCGGCATCGCGCACGCGCCGGGCGCACTCCCCGACGCGGTCTATGCCCGCATCAACGCCGAGGCCGTCGGCGAGCTGGCGCGCGCCGCGAACGGCACGGTCGAGCGCTTGGTGTTCATGTCCTCGGTGCGAGCGCAGGCCGGGCTCGCGTCCGACCATCCCATCAGCGAGCGGGACGCGCCCGCGCCAACGGATGCCTATGGCCAGACCAAGCTCGAGGCGGAACGGCTTCTGGCGCAAAGCGGCGTGCCGTTCACGGTGCTGCGTCCCGCCGTGGTCTATGGCAAAGCTGTCAAAGGCAATATCGCGGCGCTCGCCACGCTCGCGCGCACACCGATGCCGCTTCCCTTCGCCGGGCTCGGCAATCGCCGCTCGCTGCTCGCGCTCGACAATCTCGTTGCCGCCGTCGCCTTGGTGCTCGACGCCAAGCAGGCGGCGAATGAAATTTTTCTCGTCGCGGACCAGGAGCCGATCAGCGTGGCGGAACTGGTCGCGGCGATGCGCGAGGGACTCGGCCGGTCCCCTCACCTGGTCAAGGTTCCGCCCGGCGCCGTGAAGCGGTTGTTGCGGTCGGTCGGCCGCGAGACCGATTGGGAGCGAATCGCCGGCGAATTCGTGGTCGATGCCTCGAAGCTGATGGGGATCGGCTGGCGCCCGGCCATCTCGACCCATGACGGCATCGTAAAAATGATGCGCGCCGAAAACGGTTCCGCGCTCTAGACCTTGAGCAGCGACGCGTAGAGCGCGACGGTTTGGCGGCCGATCGCCTCGGCGGAGAATTTGCGCTCGACCAGCGCCCGCGCATTGGCGCCGAAGCGCGCTCTCATCTCGGGATCGGCCGCGAGTTTCGCCATGGCAGTCGCGAGAGCTTCCGGGTCGTCGACCGGCACGGTGAGCGCGGTCTCGCCTTCGATGGCGATCTCGCGGCATCCCGGCGCGTCGGTCGCGACCATGGCGCGGCCGCAGGCGGCCGCCTCGAGCAGGCTCTTGGGCAGGCCTTCGCGGCGCGAGGCAAGCACGGCGAAATGCGCCCGCGCCCAGACCGATTTGATGTCGGCGACATGGCCCAGCCAATGAATACCGTAGAGGCTCGCGAATTCGCGCAGCTGCTCGGGCGCGAGCGAGCCGGGATTTTCCCGGTCGCAATCGCCGGCGAGCAGCAATTGCATCGGGTTGCCCTGTTTGGCGAGACGCGAGAAGGCTTCGATCAAGGTGAGCACGCCTTTGTCGGCGAGCATGCGCCCGGCATAGGCAGCGGTGACGGGCGGCGGCGGTTCGGGGAGCGGCGTGAGCTTTTCGGTATCGACGCCCGAGCCGGGAATCAGCACGACCGTATTCGGCGAGACGCCGAGGCCGAGGACGAAAGCGCGATCGTCAGGGTTCTGCACCACGGTCATGCTGCGCTTCCGCTTGAGCAGACCGGAGAGCGCGATGCGCGCCAGCCGCCGCGTAACGCCGCTGACCTTGGCCTCGCCGATGAACAAGGTGCCGAGCCCGGTGAGGCTGTTGACCACGGCGGTCTCCGCCCGGCCGAGACTCGCCGCACTGCCGAGCAGCACCGGCTTCAAAGAGATATTGTGCAGAATGTCGGGCTTGAGCTCGCCGAGCAGGCGGCGGAGGGCGCGAACGGCCGAGAGGCTGCCGCGCGCCGAGAGGCTGCCGCGGCTCCAGCCGAGCGCGTGGGGCACGAAGCCTTCGCGTTCGATCTCCGCCCTGCCGTCCTTCAGCCGAGTTGCGACATGCACCTCATAGCCCGCCTTCTTGGCCGCGCGGGCCATGGGCAGGCGGTGCGACAGGAAATACCAGTCCTCGGTGACGACATAGAGGATACGGGGCGCCATCAAATCAGGCTTGTAGCAGTGCTCGCAGAATTGCGGAACCTGGGGGCTTGCGTGCCACCGTTTTCCTCATTGTTGCCTATTTTGCGCCCTTCCTCTGCGGGCCTTCTCATTGTATCTTGTGTTTCGACTGACAAAGAGCGGCTTCGGGGGAATTGCCATGAAATATCTCAGTCTGGTCCTCGTTCTATGCGGCGTCGCGAGCTTCGCCGCAGTGCCCGCGGGCGCATTCGAGATCCAGGGCAAGAATGCCAGCCTCGAGGATGGCGGCGGTGGCGCTACGGCGTTCACCTCCCCGGTCGACCCCTATCTCGGCGCTCCGGACTTCACCAAGGGCAGCTCGCTTGCGCTTCCCTATGTGAGCAAGAACGACAGCAGTTCGGTTTACGTCCCGAGCTATGGGAACATGATCTCTATTCCCGGACCGGGCATCGACAAGCCGGCTCCCGCCTGGGCCTATCGCTAGACCGCATCCTCAGAACGCGACCTGGTTGTTTGGTGCGGGATGACGCGCGCGTTGCCGGCTGCGCTGGTACCGCTGGGTGGACTCGAACCACCGACCTCTTGATCCACAGTCAAGCGCTCTAACCACCTGAGCTACAGCGGCCTATTCGCGAAGCCTTCGAGGCGAACCTATGCGGAGGGCGCAGACGTTGCAAGCGGTCGCGCCCGGGGATCTAGCTTGGCGGAGAAGCTTTGCGCAAAGCTGAATTTGCGTGGTGCTGCGGGCACGAAAAAGGCCCGGGGCGTGAACCCCGGGCCCATTTGCGCGCTACGCTACTGCCCTCTTAACTCAAAACATTTCTCGAGGGTTATGAGCCCTTACGGACCGAGTCGAAGGAGCGGGCAACCTGAGTCTTGATCGGCTCGGCGGTGTCCGCCGCGATCTTGCTGGTCAGCGCCCTAATCTCGTTTGCCTGATTGGCGAACACGTCGAACTGGTGGCGGATAAAGGCCGACTGTAGTTCGACGATCTCGCCCAACGTCTTGGCGCCGGCAAGACTCTTGGCGAGGTCGAAGCCGGAATTCAGATTACGCTGAGCAAGGTCGATGAGCTTGCGATTGAAGGCAGTGGCGCCTTGGCCGGCGGCGTCGAACGAGCGCTCGAGCGCGTCGATCGCCTCTTCCAGAGCGTCCTTGCCGCGCTCATAGGCCTCGCGGCTTTGATTGACGGTCTTCTCGGCGAGAGCGCGAACGCTCTCGGGTACGGTGGTGTCGAGCTTGAAGGACTCGAATTCCTTGGCAGCCTTGCGGAACGTGTCGCGCGCCTCCTCGGCGGCGGCTTGGGGTGAATAGGTCTCGCTCATTTCAGCACCTCAGCTTGGACGTTTTGTTGCATCGGGGGATTCGGCCTGGCCCTCTGGTCCCGGGGTCGCCGCATTATCTTATGCTGCACCGCAATATAATTGTTGCATTGCGATAAGGCAAGAGGTGCCGAGGATTTCATCAGCACTTTTTTAGCCCTGTGCACGAAGTTTCCGGTTTCGGCCTTTGCAAAGGACTGAATTCGCCTAAATTTAGTGGATGAGTCGAGAAAGCGCCCCAGGATTGGGGCGTCGGGAGTGGCCTTGGCCCAATCCCTGCGCCGAGGGCGTCTGAATGACTTTCTCGCGTTGCTTGATGGGGCCGCAATGGCCGACCTTGGACCGCAAAGGCGGATGAACCAGTTGGAAGGAGACCGCGAGGCGCTCGAACATATCGCGCGCGCGCTCGAAGGACGCGTGCTTGCGGGGCCGGGATCGGCCACGCCGACCGAGACTGCGCCTTCCCTCGCCGCCCCCTCGCTTTCGCCGGAGGGTGTCGCTCTTCTGCTCGAAGGGGTGCCCGCGGCCGTCGGCATTCTCGCCAAGGGCGCGCTCGTCCATGTCAACACCGCCTTCGCTTATGCGTTCGGCTATCGCTCGCCGGCAGAGTTGCTGGAGGCAGGCGGTCTCGAAGCAATTCTCGGCGGAGTCCCCGATCTCATGCAGTGTGAGAACGGCGCGGCCCGCACCGTTCCGCTCGAGGCGCTCAGCCGGTCGCGCCGCCGCTTGCAGGTGGCGTTCGCGCTGAGCCAGCTCGACGGCGAGCAAGACGTCAAGCTACTGCGCCTGATCGATCAGACCGATCTCGACGAAGAGGCGGCGGCCTCGCCGGATAAGCCCGAGCCAACGGCCGACGCACAAGATGCGCCTTTGCTCAACGCCGACGCCGCGGCAAGGCGTCTCGAATTTCTCGCCAAGGTCAGCCACGAGGTGCGTACGCCGCTCAACTCGATCATCGGCTTCACCGAGTTGATGCTGCAAGAGCGCTTCGGCGCGATCGGCAATGCGCGCTATAGCGGCTATATCGAGGACATCCATCAGAGCGGGCTCTACGCGCTGTCGCTGCTCAACGACCTGCTCGACATCTCCAAAATCGAGGCCGGCAAATTCGAGCTGAACTTCACCGCTGTCGACGTGCCCGAGCTGGTGGAGGATTGCGTGACCAGTCTGCAGCCACTCGCCAAGCGAGCGCGCATCGTGCTCAGGACCTCGTTCGCTGCAGACCTTCCTTCCGTGGTCGCCGACCCGCGCCGGCTGAAGCAGATCCTGCTCAACCTTTTGACCAATGCCATCAAGTTCACCAAGGAAGGCGGCCAGGTGATCGTTTCCGTCTCGGCGGTCGACGGGGAGCTCAGATTGCGCGTGCGCGACGATGGCGTCGGCATGACCAAGGATGAGATTGCTTTCGCCATGCAGCCTTTCAATCAGCTCGACACCGCGCCGCGCAAGCAGACCGGAACGGGCCTCGGCCTGCCCGTGACCAAGGCGCTGGTCGACGCGAATCGCGCGCGGCTCGTGCTCGCCAGCGAGCCGGGAGTCGGCACCTCCGCCGACGTGATCTTCCCGGCCGAGCGGCTGTTCACCGGCGGCGCGACGTGACGCCGCGCCGCCTGGGGTTCCCAAGATAGTCTATGTGCGGTTGCGAAGCTTCTCTGCCAGGCCAGAATATTCGTAGGCTTGCTTTGATCAATATTGTAGATTTGCCATGCGATTTCTTCAGTTTTGCCACGTGATATTTGGTGGACGGGACATTAGAAGGCTTCTAAAGTTGGTTTGATTTCGATAAGCTTATTGACATCGCCTCAGCCTCCACTTTACTCAAGGAATGCGGCCCGCAGAGCGCGTCTGAGGGCAAGTCCTAAGTCCGATACCGGGGCCTTGAACCCTGGCCATTGGAGGAGTTTCGATGCGACTTCGGTTCGCGGGCGCCGCGGCGCTTGCGCTTCTTCCCCTCCTCGCCGCCACCGGCGTCCAGGCCGCAGAGCCGGGCGAAGTCAATATCTACTCCTACCGCCAGCCTTATCTGATCGAGCCTCTGCTCAAGAAGTTCACCCAAGAGACCGGCATCAAGGCCAATGTTATCTTCGCCGAGAAGGGGCTGATCGAGCGTATCCAGGCCGAGGGACGCAACAGCCCGGCCGACGTGCTGCTCACCGTCGATGTCGGCAATCTCACGCAGGCAACCGGCTCCGGCATCGCGCAGCCGATTTCTTCGCCCGCGCTCGAAACCGAAATCCCGGCGGCCTATCGCGCCAAGGACTGGGAGTGGGTTGCGCTGACGCGTCGTGCCCGCGTGATCTATGCCTCGAAGGATCGGGTGAAGCAGGACAGCATCACCTATGAGGAGCTGGCC
>DATICH010000132.1:0-2934 GCA_035456885.1 Methyloceanibacter sp. | reverse complement strand
AGGCGCTGCGGACCGAAGCCTTCGCGGATATGGGTGTGCAGGAACCAGTCGCCGACGCTCGCGGCGAGCTGACGCCCGTGATCGCGCTCGATGATGGCGACCATCATGTCCAGCGCCGAGATGCCGCCGGAGCAAGTGATGCGGTTGCCGTCGATCTCGAACAGCGACGGCACGACCACGACATCGGGAAAGGCCTCGCGGAAGGCCGGGAGGTGCTCCCAGTGGAGCGTCGCGCGGCGTCCCTCCAAGAGTCCGGCCTTGGCGAGTAGGTAAGGGCCGCCGGAGATGCCGCCGATCGTCACGCCTTTGCGGGCGAGGCGCCGCAGCCAGGCGAAGGTGGATTTGTCGTCGAACAGCGCCGGATTGCCGCCGGCGCAGACGAACACCATGTCGGCCTCGCGCTCGGTATTGGTGCCGCAATCCGGGATGATGGCGACGCCGTTCGAGGCGGTCACCGGCTTGCCGCCGGGAGCGGCATGCCACCAGCGGTAAAGCTCCTTGCCGGAGAGCAAGTTCGCGGCGCGCAACGGCTCGACCGCCGCGGCATAGGACATCAGCGCAAAGCCCGGCACGAGCAGAAAACCCACGGTCTGAGACCGGTCGATGGCTCGCTTCATGGCCATGTCGCAAAAGGTCAATCAAGCGGCGTGAAATGTCAATCGTGTCGCCCGGACCGGCGCAACATCGGAGCCATGCGCTACTCGCTCGGAAGCCTGCTGCTCAATGCCGCGACCGGCAATCGCTACTGGAAGCCGCTCTGGCGCGAGCCCGAGCCGAAGCCGGGCTATGACGTGGTGATCGTCGGCGGCGGCGGCCACGGGCTCGCCACCGCGCATTACCTCGCCAAGGAGCACGGCATCACCAATGTCGCGGTGGTGGAGAAGTCTTATCTCGGCTCGGGCAATGTCGGGCGCAACACCACCATCGTCCGCTCCAACTACATGCTCCCCGGCAATCTTCCATTCTACGAATGGTCGATGAAGCTGTGGGAGGGGCTGGAGCAGGATCTCAACTACAACACCATGGTCTCTCAGCGCGGCGTGCTGAACGTGTTCCATTCGGACCTGCAGCGCGACGCTTACGCAAGGCGCGGCAACGCCATGCGGCTGCACGGCGTCGATGCCGAACTGCTCGATCGCGAGCAGGTGAAGGAGCTGGTGCCGTTCGTCGATTTCGACAATGCTCGCTTTCCGGTGCGCGGTGGGTTGTTCCAGGCGCGCGGCGGCACGGTACGGCATGACGCTGTGGCCTGGGGCTATGCGCGCATGGCGGATAGCCGCGGCGTCGACATCATCCAAAATTGCGCGGCGACCGGCTTCCGCATCGAAAATGGCCGCGTCGTCGGGGTGGAAACGGAGAAGGGCTTTATTGGCGCGAAGAAAGTCGCGCTCACCTGCGCCGGCAACTCGACGCGCGTCGCGTCGATGGCGGGCTTGCGTTTGCCGATCGAGAGCCATTCGGTGCAGGCCTTCGTCACCGAGGGCGTGAAGCCGGTGATCGACGTGGTGATGACGTTCGGCGCCGGACACTTCTATGTCAGCCAGTCGGACAAAGGCGGGCTGGTGTTCGGCGGCGATATCGAGGGCTACAACTCCTATGCCCAGCGCGGCAATCTACCGGTGATCGAGGACGTCGCCGAAGGTGGCATGGCGCTGATGCCGGTAATCGGGCGCCTGCGCGTCCTGCGCAGCTGGGGCGGGCTGCTCGACATGACGATGGACGGCTCGCCGATCATCGACAAGACCCCGGTCGAGAACCTCTATCTCAATGCCGGCTGGTGCTATGGCGGCTTCAAGGCGACGCCGGCGTCAGGCTGGTGCTTCGCCCATCTGATCGCCAAGGACGAGCCGCATCCCTTAGCCGCCGCCTATCGGCTCGACCGCTTCGCCTCAGGCCGCGTGATCGACGAGAAGGGCATGGGCGCACAGCCCAACCTGCACTGAGGCCGGGTCATGCGCATCAAATGTCCTTATTGCGGCGAGCGGGCGTTGGAGGAATTCACCTATCGCGGCGACGCCACGGTGACCCGGCCCAACAGCCTCGATCCGTCCGCCGAGCAGGCCTGGGTCGATTACGTCTATTTTCGCGACAATCCCGCAGGCCTCCACAAGGAGCACTGGCATCACAGCGCGGGCTGCCATGCCTGGCTCGCGGTGACGCGCAATGTCAGCACGCATGAGATCGTCTCAGTCGAGATTGCCGGGGAGGGGAGCGAGACATGACCTCCCAGCCCAACCGGCTCGCCCAAGGCGGTGTGATCGACCGCAGCAAGACGGTCCGCTTCAATTTCGATGGCTATACGCTGACCGGCCATGCAGGCGACACGCTCGCCTCGGCGCTGCTCGCCAACAATATCCGCCTGGTCGGGCGCTCGTTCAAATATCACCGCCCGCGCGGCATTCTCACCGCCGGCTCGGAGGAGCCGAGCGCGCTGGTTGAGCTGAGGACGGGTGCGCGGCGCGAGCCGAATACGCGGGCAACCACCATCGAGCTTTACGAAAGGCTCGATGCCGCCAGCCAGAACCGCTGGCCCTCGCTGAAGCTCGATCTGCTGGCGGTGAACCAGCTGTTCGCGCCGATCTTCGGCGCGGGCTTCTACTACAAGACCTTCATGTGGCCGCCGTCGTTCTGGGAGAAGCTCTACGAGCCGATGATCCGCCGCGCCGCCGGACTCGGCCGCGGTGCGGGTGTTGCCGATCCCGACCACTACGAGAAGACCTTCGCGTTCTGCGATGTGCTTGTGATCGGCGGTGGCCCTGCGGGGCTTGCTGCGGCGCTCGCCGCGGCGCGGACTGGCGCGCGGGTGATCCTGTGCGACGAGGATTTCCGTATTGGCGGACGGCTGCTCGCCGAGCGTCACGAGATCGACGGCAAGCCCGCGCTCGATTGGTTGAAAGCGGCGGAAGCCGAGCTCGAAAACCTGCCGGAATGCCG
>DATICH010000131.1:0-6231 GCA_035456885.1 Methyloceanibacter sp. | reverse complement strand
GGCGGCGCTTCAGCATCCTTTCGGGCCGGCTCGGCGACGACAAATAGCAACCGATCACAAACAACGCCTACGGACAAATATCGTTTTGGGGACGCGGTTAGCCGTTCCTTAACCGAGACGGGCTAGCATGACTTCGCCATTTTTCGCCTCAGCACAACCTTTGGTGCCGGATGAGCATCCCCACGACCGAGGACGGCACACCAAATGAGTCTTCGCGGGGCGAGCGATTGCTCGAGCGCAAGAAACGGCGGATCGTCAAGATCGTCCCCGACCGGCGCCGGCAGCGCAGGGTGCCGGTCAAGGTCCTCGGCCGCTTCATGCGCGAGGACAAGCAAGAATATCCCTGCCAGGTGATCAACATGTCGGCCGGCGGCATGGCCGTGCTTGCTCCCGTCATCTGCGACGTGGACGAGCGCATCGTCGCCTATCTCGACAATCTCGGCCGTATGGAGGGCGTCGTCGTCCGCACATTCGAAGGCGGTTTCGCCGTACGCCTCCTGGCGAGTTCCTACAAACGGGAGCGCATCGCCAATCTGCTCACCTGGCTCATCAACCAGGAAAGGCTCAGCCTCACCGAGGAGCGGCGGCATGAGCGCATCGTGCCACGGATCAATGCCTCCAAGCTGATCCTGCCCGACGGCGCGGTACATAATTGCCGGGTCATCGATGTCTCGCTGAGCGGCGCCTCGATCGCCTGCCCGATCAAGCCTGAGATTGGCACCATGGTCATTCTCGGCCGGATGCGTGGACGCGTGGTGCGCCACCACGACCAGGGTCTCGCCTTGCAATTCGTCGAGCTTCAGGATCCCGACAGCTTGGCCCGCACGTTCGGCTAGGTTCCGTCTTCACGGAACCGTGACGTCAAATCGGCCTCACGCGATATGTTGGACAGTTGAGTGCATGTGATACGCTCCCCGTGCTCGAATCCGCGCGCGAGGCAATCCTGCCTCCCCCAAGGAGGAGTAGCACTCATGAAACCATATTTGCTCGCGGCGACGCTGATCTGCGCCTTCGCTGCCCCCGTAATCGCGGGCGCCGGACCCTTCTACATCATCTTCGACAAGACCACGAAGACCTGCTCGATGTCTCGGACTCCCCCCACCGAGACCGAGAAGTTCAGCATGATGGGCCAGTACGGCTCCGAGGCCGATGCCAAGATGGCGATGGCCGGGATGACAGCCTGCAAGGGCTAAATCGCATAACAGAGCATCAACTTCTGAAGCCCAGCTCATGCTGGGCTTCTTTTCATTGGCGGTGGCTGCCCCCGTTGCAGTTCCGGCTTGGTTAAGATTTTACAACGCCGGAACGTTCAGGTTTGAGTAGTTCAAACTAAAAAACTCCTACCAATACTACTTCAAACCGAGCGCTTGTTTTATCCGGATCTCAAATTCTCTTTGAGATAGTGCACCCAACAAAATACGGGGGGTGCAATGAAACAGTTTTTGGTGGGCTCTGCCTTCTTGATGTTTATTTCGTCCATGTCGGCTGACGCGACCAACGATCACGCGATCAGCCTCGAGCCGGCGCCCAAGGTGCAGAAGGTCGCCTTCATGACGGCTTTTGGCGATACCTTGCCGCCGATCGGCTACGTGACCTTCTGCCGTGAGAACCGCGACGAATGCCGGCCGGGGCGCCGCTTCGCCGACCGGATCCAGCTGAGCGCGGCCAAATATCAGGACATCAAGAAGGTGAACGATGCCGTCAACACGGCCGTCGCCCCGATCACCGATATCGAACTCTACGGCAGGCCCGAGATCTGGTCCTACCCGACCGACAACAAGGGCGATTGCGAGGACTATGTGCTGCTCAAGCGGAAGATGCTGATCGAGCGCGGCTATCCGGAGAGCACCTTGCTCATCACCGTCGTGCGCGACGAGAACAACGAAGGCCATGCCGTGCTGACTGTCCGCACCGACCAGGGCGATTTCGTTCTCGACAATAAGCGGCGCGAAGTGATGGCTTGGGCCCAGACGCCCTACACCTTCGTCAAGCGCCAATCGGAGCGGAATCCGCTGGTGTGGATCTCGCTGCTGCCGCCTGACACGGCGCCGCAGACCACGGTGTCGGCCTCGAACCGCCAATAAGGAGCTTCAACCCCCAATCCCCGCTTGGGGGACAACAACAAGGCCCGGTTACCATCCCCCACCCATCCCCGACCCAACCGGGCCTTTACTGAGCCGGCCTCGCCAAGAGGCCGGCTCCTTTTTTTCACTCCTGCTGCCGGCGTCAGAACTGGAAGATCACGTCGAGCAGCACGGCGCCCGAGAACAGGCTCCACACCGCGGCGATCATCGTCGAGAGGCCGAACCAGATCTTCGGCCGCGCCTCGAGGCGCAGACCGCGCCAGGCATTGCGCATGAGGATGGCAGGCCCCGCCAGCACGCGGAGCAGCACCCCGCCGATCGATGCGAGGAGCGAGTTCGGCTCGATGCCGAAGCGCATCGGCTCACCCGAGACGAGCTGGACGAAGCTCGACAACACGCCGGCCGCCACGAAGCCGACCGCAATGACATAGAGATAGATAGCGAACGACTGCATCGGACCCCCGTCCGCCGCGCTGTTCTCCCGAGCAGCACTTTAGCCAGGGCGGATGGCCCTTTTGCCGAATTCTTAATGATTGGTTAACGCGCGTGCCGGAGCGGCACGCGATCGCCTACCCCTGCAAGTCGTAGTCGAGGATCGCCATCTGGAACTGGTAGGCGGTCTCGCCCTCATCGTCGTCGCGGAACAGCACGCCGATGAACTCCTCGCCGACATAGACCTCGGCGGAGTCGTCCTTGCGCGGGCGTTGCCGCACCTGGATGTCAGGCAGGCGGAACACCTTCTTCAGATAGTGCTCAAGCTTGAGGATCTCGTCCCGGGTCATTGTCGTCTCCTCGACGCCCGACTGACCGGGCTTTCTCGATGCAGCGCCTCAGTCGTGGCCGGGCTCGTCATCCTCGACCATCTGATCCATGACCAGCGCAGGCTCCTCGCAACCGGCGAAGCCGATCTCCCGTGCCGGCACGCCGGCCACGGTGCGCCGCGGCGGCACATCGTGCAACACCACGCTGCCGGCTGCAACGCGGGCGCAATCGCCCACCTTGATATTGCCGAGGATCTTGGCGCCGGCGCCCATCATGACGCCGCGCCCGATCTTCGGGTGCCGGTCGCCCTTCTCGTTGCCGGTGCCACCGAGGGTCACGCCGTGCAGCATCGAGCAATTGTCGCCGACCACTGCGGTCTCGCCGATGACGATGCCAGTAGCATGGTCGAACATGATGCCTTTGCCGATCACCGCCGCGGGATGGATGTCGACCTGGAGAAAGCGCGAGGTCAGGCTCTGCAGATAAAGCGCGAAATCCTTGCGCCCCGCCCCCCACAGCGCATGCGCGATGCGATAGGACTCAAGCGCATGGAAGCCCTTGAAATAAAGCAGCGGCTCGATCAGCCGGCCGGACGCCGGGTCACGCTTGACCGTCGCCATCAGATCGGCGCGAAACGCATCGCCGAGCGAAGGCTCGGCGTCGAGCACCTCGTTGAAAGTCTTGTACAGGAGGCCGATATCGAGCGCCGAATGGTGCAGACGGCGCGCCAGCCGGTGGCACACCGCATCTTCCAGCCGCTTATGGTCGAGCACCGTGGCATAGATGAACCCGCCAAGCGCCGGCTCGGCCGCGCTGATCTCCTCGGCCTCGCGCCGGAGCTGGCTCCAAATCGGGTCGTAGCTCTTGATCTGCGGCTCTGCCGCGAGAGATTTGTGCGCCATAGCAACCTCACCTGCCCCGTTCCGCGCGATTTTCGGGGCTGCAACGACTGATTAGAGCACTCACTAAGCCCGGCTGGTTAAAAAGTCGAGCACACCGTGCTTGAAACGCGCGTCGCCGACCGCCTTCATGTGGTCGCGCCCTTCGATATCAAGGAGTTGGGCGCCCGGAATGAGACTTGCAAGTTCTTCGCCCGAGCCCGCGATCACGTCGTTGCTGCCGACCGCGACCAGCGTCGGCACCGCGAGCTTGGCGAGATTCTCCGGGGTGATTTTCTCGCGCGGCCCGCGGATGCAAGCGGCCAGCGCCTTCAAGTCGCTCTTGGTCTGCTCGGCGAAGGCCCTGAAGCTTCGCGCCGTGTCGTTGCTCACGTCCTCGATGCGCGGCGCCTCGAGCGCGCGTGCCAGCGGACCGCTTCCCACCATGCCATGCACGAAATTGATCCCCGCACCGGCGAGCACCAGGCTGCGCACCCGCTCCGGATGCGCGAAGGCGAGAAACGCGGCGATCCGCGCGCCCATCGAATAGCCCATTACGTCGGCGCGCTCGATGCCGACATAATCAAGCAGCCGCCGCGCGTCCTCGGCCATCATCGGCGCGCCATAGAGGCTCGGCTCGTAGAGCTTCTCGCTTTGCCCGTGCCCGCGACAGTCGAAGGCCAAGGCGCGGCGCCCGGCCTTCGTCAGGGTGCGCAGCCAATGCGCATCGCGCCAATTGGTCGCCACATTGGAGGCGAAGCCGTGGATCAGCAGGACCGGTTCGCCCTCCCCTTCGTCGACATAGGCAATTCTCACGCCGTCGGAGTCGAAACTCTGCATTCTCGCTCTACCGCTTTGCCGCGCGGGCCACTATGCTCGCCGCGCATTCAGAACCCGAGACCGAAACCACGCCATGGCGCAAACGCTGGTGCCACATTTCGTGAACGACAAGGGCGTCGACCAGATCAAGATCGGCGTCAAGGAGTTCCAATGTATGGGGGCAACGCCTCCCCACGATCATCCGCATGTCTATCTCGATATGGGGCACGAGGCAGAGATCGTCTGCCCCTATTGCTCGACCCTGTTCGTGCATGACGGCGATTTCGCCGAAACCGAGAGCGACCCTCCCTCCTGCCTCTATGTGGCCACCGCCCCGCCCGGCGCGCCGGCGGCGTGACGCATGTCGGGAGGCGAAAGCCACGTGCTCATCGCCGGCGGCGGTATCGGCGGCCTCACCGCTTCCATCGCGCTTGCCCGGGAGGGTTTAGCGGCCGAGATCCTGGAGCGCTCAAGCTTCGGCGATGAGACCGGCGCCGGCATCCAGCTCGGGCCGAACGCGACCCGGTTGCTTGCCTCGCTCGGCGTGATCGATGCGATCGAACCCCACGCCTTCAGACCTGAGGCGATCGTTGTATTTGACGGGGTTTCGGGCCGCAAACTAACCGCGGTCCCGCTCGGCAGGAGCGTCGTCGCGCGTTACGGCGCGCCCTACCTTACCCTGCACCGCGCCGACCTCCATGCCGGACTGCGTAAGGTCGCGCAAGACCACTCCACGGTTACGCTGAGCCCCGGCTTCGAGGCCGCCACCTTGGAGGCGCATGCCGGCGATGTCGTAGTCCGCGCCGCCGACGGACGCACGGCCGAAGGCGCGAGTCTGATCGGCGCCGACGGACTTTGGTCGGCGATCCGCGCTCACATCATGCCCGAAGCGGAGTTGCGCTTTACCGGCGCCACGGCCTGGCGGGCGCTCCTGCCGCGTGGCGGGCTGCCTGCGCCATTCGATGCACCTGCGGTCGGGCTCTGGCTCGGGCCCGGTGCGCATCTCGTGCATTATCCCGTGCGCGGCGGCGCGGAGCTCAATGTCGTGGCCGTCACCGAGGGCGGATCGCAGCACCAAGGCTGGAACCGGCCGCCCGATGCGGAGACCTTGCTCGCAAGCTTCATCCGCTGGTGCAAGGATTCGAAATCGTTGCTGAATCGCGCCTCGGGCTGGCGCAGCTGGTCGCTCTATCGCCTCGCCAATCTGCGGCAGTGGAGCGGGGGTCGCGTGGCGCTGCTTGGCGACGCGGCGCATCCGGTACTGCCCTTCCTGGCCCAAGGCGCAGCGCTCACCATCGAGGACGCGGTCACGCTCGCGCGCTGCATGGCGGCGGAGCCGGCCGATCCGGCGCTCGCCTTTCGTCGCTACGAGACGATCAGACGGCCGCGTGCCGACCGCGTCGACCGCCTCTCACGACGCTATGGCCGGCTCTATCGCCTCGGCGGACCGTTGCGGCTCGCCCGCAATCTCCTGCTCGAACGGCGGAGCGAGCAGCGGGCGCTTGCGCGCCTGGACTGGCTCTACCGGCGGCCGGACGACTAGGCGGCAAGCTTAGACGCGCGCGGGCGCCGCCCGTTCCGGCCAGAGCAGCACCACGGCGCCGGCAAAGGCCGACAATAGCGAACCGGTGAGCACGGCAAGCTTGGTCATCGATTCGCGTTCGATGTCAGCGAAGGCCAGCAAGCCG
>DATICH010000130.1:0-3110 GCA_035456885.1 Methyloceanibacter sp. | reverse complement strand
AGAGCTGCCAGAATGTTCCGGGATAGACCACATAGAGATCGAGCAAGCCGTCATCGATGGCAGCATTCTCGGCAACGGTCAGACCGCCGCCGTGATAGCGGCCATTGCCGATGCTGACCTGGTAGACCGGCCCGGTCCATCGCGGGTGGTTGTCCATGTTGATCTCGACGATGAAGGGTTTGAGATTGCGGGCCGCCTGCAACAGCGAGATGGCATAGGCGAGAACACGCCACCGGCGCTTCATCTCTTTGCTCTGCCCTTCAATGACTTGCGAGGCGACGCCCACGCTCGCGACATTGAGATAAGGTTTGCCGTTGGCGAGGCCTAGATCGATCTGATGCTCGCGGCCGCCGAGCGCGGTTGCTGCGGCCTCGAGCGGGTCGCCGGAAAGGCCCAAGGTCCGCGCGAAGTCGTTGGCCGTGCCGAGCGGTAGCACGGCGACGGGCTTCTTCAACTGGAGCAGCACTGGAAGCGCTTGGGACAGGGTGCCGTCGCCGCCGCCGATGACGATACGGTCCGCGGCGGTACCCTCGGCTTTGAGGATGCGCTCGAGGTCGTCCTGCTCCTTGGTGATGACGATTGTGGCGCAACCTCGCCCGGCGAACCATTCGCTGACCTGTGGCAAGGCGTCCCCCGACCGCGAAGCGTTAGGGTTGACCACGACCAACAGACGCAATTGGGCTGGGGTCACGGGGAGCCTCCTTCCGGGAGAACGCTTGCGGTCACTGGTGGTTCGTCAACGTGTTGTGATTGCGCGTGCATCCAAATTGAATTGAAGCACGTAGCTGGATGCATACATTCATCTTGCAATTGAAGGAGGAACCATGATCACGCGACGCGAGCTTGCTCTGGGCGCCCTTGCCGTGACAGGCGTTGCCGCGGCAGGTCTAGGCACCCTCAGATGGCGCCAAACCGCGGCCAAGGCCGCTTCTGAAGGCCAGTTCGAGATCACCCGCACGCCCGAGGAGTGGCGCAAGGTCTTGACGGCCGACCAATATGCCGTCCTGCGCGAGGAGGGCACCGAGCGCCCGTTCACCAGCCCACTCAACAAGGAGAAGCGGAAGGGCGTATTCGCCTGCGCCGCCTGCGACCTGCCGCTGTTTTCCTCCGAGACCAAATTCGACTCCGGCACCGGCTGGCCGAGCTTCTATGCGCCGATCGAAGGTGCCGTCGGGATCGGCAAGGACTGGAGCTTCGGCCTGTTGCGGGAAGAGGTGCATTGCCGCCGCTGCGGTGGCCATCTCGGCCACGTGTTCGACGATGGCCCCAAGCCGACCGGCTTGCGCTACTGCATCAACGGCGTGGCCCTGAAATTCGTCCCGGCCTAGCAAGCTCTGCCATATCTCAGACGGCGCTTGAAAAATTACTGGGAACCATTCCCGCCTGATCGCGTTTTGAGGCTCGGCGGGGGTCAGTGTCGCGTTCCCCGCCAGCCGTGCTACGGGGGTGAAAGGGTCGGGTCCGACCCTTTCGCTCAACCCTGGCGCTATTTATTTTCCGCATTCTACCCCCTCGATCAAGCAGCCTTCCTCGTCGAACGTGACGGTGCAGCCGCGGCCTTCGTAGTGATCGGTGGTGCTCTTGCGCCATTCGCTGCATACGCGCTCGCGGTCGGCGGCCGGGACCTCGACCCGCCCCCAAGGTCCATTCACATAGACCCCGCCGGGTCCGACATAGACGTTGGTCCGGGGTGTGCGGACGTCGAGTTGCGCCAGGACGGGGGCGCACGCGCCGCATAGCAGCAAGGCCGCGCCAAATATCGTTCTGGTCATTGCGCATCTCCAGATGATTTCCGTGTCTTTTCCCTCATTACAAGCCTCGGCACGGGAGGACTTTGCGATAGCGCAAAACTCTGCATCCGCGTCACATTCGCCTGCGCCCGTCACGGCAATGTCAAAGTCGCCGGGCAGCGTCCGGGCCCTGATCTCGACCCGAAGGGTAGTCTCCATGTCGCCAGACGCCGCCAATCCGCAAATTCTCATGACCCAGCTCTTATTCGGCAAGCAATTGACTTATTGCCTGTCGGGCGTGGCGCGGCTCGGCGTCGCCGATCATATGAAGGCGACGCCGATGGCGGTCGAGGAGATTGCGGCCAAGACCGGCGCGCATGCGCCGTCGCTCTACCGCGTCCTGCGGGCGTTGGCCGGCGTGGGTGTGTTCCGCGAGGAGCCCGGCAGACGCTTCGCGCTTACGCCGGCCGGCGAGCTGCTCAAATCCGACGCGCCGGGCAGCTTGCGCCCCTTCGCCATGATGTTCGGCGACCAATGGACCACGCGCGCCTATGAGCATTTCGCCGATTGCCTGCGCACCGGACAGGATGGCGTGAGCCAAGCCTATGGCAAGCATGTGTTCGACCTGCTCGCCGAACGGCCCGAGCAATTAGCCACGTTCCAGGCAGCGATGACCAGCGGCTCGACCATGGCCGGGAAGGCCATCACCGCCGCTTACGACTTCAGCGGTATCGAGCGTCTGGCCGATGTCGGCGGCGGCCATGGCGCGCTGCTCGCCGCCATCCTGCAGCGCTACCCCGATATGCAGGGTGTGCTGTTCGACCGCGAAGAGATCGTCGCCGGCGTGCCGAAGGACCGGCTCGCCGGCTGCGAGGGACGCATCGAGATCGAGAGCGGCAGCTTCTTCGAGCGCGTGCCCGACGGCTGCGACGCCTACATCATGAAGCACATCATCCACGATTGGGGCGACGAGCAGTGCCGCACCATCCTCGAGCTGATGCGCGCGAAGCTGCCCAAAGACGGCAAGGTGCTGGTCTGCGACATGGTGGTGAGCGGCGATCCGGGACCGACCCCCGCCAAGCTGCTCGATATCGAGATGCTGGTGATGACGGTCGGCGGCAAGGAGCGGACCGAAGCAGAGTTCGCCGAGCTGTTCGCCTCGGCGGGGCTCGGGCTCAACCGCATCGTGCCGACCGAGCGGCCAATCTGCGTGGTCGAGGCGGTTCCGGCTTGACCCGCGCTATTGCGCCGGCGCGATCTCCTTCCACAATTCGGCAGGGAAACCGCGCGCATCGACCGTGAAGATCTGGCGGGCGATGGCCGGCTTCTTGCCGCGGCAGCTCCAGTCGAAGATCATCGGATTCTCATGCCCGATCACTG
>DATICH010000129.1:0-15141 GCA_035456885.1 Methyloceanibacter sp. | reverse complement strand
CTAAGCAGGCCGTCTCGTACCGCCAGATGTCGCTGCTGCTGCGCCGTCCGCCGGGCCGCGAAGCCTATCCGGGCGACGTGTTCTATCTGCATTCGCGGCTGCTCGAGCGCGCCGCCAAGATGGGCGATGGCGCGGGCGCCGGCTCGCTAACCGCGCTGCCGGTCGTGGAAACGCAGGCCAACGACGTGTCGGCCTACATTCCGACCAACGTGATTTCCATCACCGACGGCCAGATCTTCCTGGAGACCGACCTGTTCTACCAGGGCATCCGCCCGGCGGTGAACGTCGGCCTGTCGGTGTCGCGCGTCGGCTCGTCGGCGCAGACCAAGGCGATGAAGAAGGTCGCCGGCCGCATCAAGGGCGAGCTCGCGCAGTATCGCGAGATGGCGGCGTTCGCGCAGTTCGGCTCCGACCTCGACGCCACCACCCAGCGCCTGCTCAACCGCGGCGCGCGGCTGACCGAGCTGCTCAAGCAGCCGCAATTCTCGCCGATGAAAGTCGAGGAGCAGGTGGTGGTGATCTATGCCGGCGTGAACGGCTATCTCGATCCGATCCCGGTCTCTGCCGTGCAGCGCTTCGAGGCGGAACTGCTGCGCTATATGCGGGCCGAGCACCAGGGCATCCTGGATGACATCCGCGACAAGAAGGAAATCACCAAGGAGACCGGCGACAAGCTGAAGGCGGCCGTAGAAAAATTCGCCAAGGCCTTCGCGTGAGTGATCCATGCCCTCGCTGAAGGAGCTCAGGAACCGCATCGCCTCGGTCAAGGCGACGCAGAAGATTACCAAGGCCATGCAGATGGTGGCCGCGGCGAAGCTCAGGCGCGCGCAGTCAGCCGCCGAGGCGGCGCGTCCCTACGCCTCCCGCATGGAGGCGGTGCTCGCCAATCTGGCGACGGCGCTGGCCGGCCGCGAAGGCGGGCCGCCGCTGATGGTCGGCACCGGCAAGGATCAGGTTCATTTGCTGGTGGTCTGCACCGCCGAGCGCGGCCTCTGCGGCGCTTTCAACTCGGCGATCGTCAGGCTCGCCCGCGAGCACATCACCCGACTGATGGCCGACGGCAAACAAGTGAAGATCCTCTGCGTCGGCAAGAAGGGCTTCGACCAGCTCAAGCGCCAGTTTGCGCCCCTCATCATCGAGACGATTGATTTCCGGGGCGTCCGCCAGCTCTCGTTCGAACATCCCGAGAGGGTGGCCGACAAAGTGCTCGAGCTATTCGGCCAGGGGGGATTCGACGTCGCCACCTTGTTCTTCTCCCGCTTCAAGTCGGTGATCAGCCAAATCCCAACGGCGCAACAGATCATCCCGGCCACCATCCCGGCCGAGACCAAGACCCAGGAAGATGCGCTCGGGGGCGCTGTCTACGAATACGAGCCGGACGAGGCGGAAATCCTCGCCGACCTGCTGCCGCTCAACATCACGGTGCAGATCTTCAAGGCGCTGCTTGAGAACGCTGCCTCCGAGCAGGGGGCGCGCATGAGCGCCATGGACAACGCCACCCGCAATGCCGGCGACATGATCGGCCGGCTGACGTTGAAATATAACCGCACGCGCCAAGCGATGATCACCAAGGAGCTGATCGAGATCATCTCCGGCGCCGAGGCACTGTAGTCATCGACCGTAAGGAAACGCTTGCAATGGCAAAGAAGTCACCCGTAGTCGCTGAGACCAAGAAACAGGAGAAGAAGATCGCCGAAGGCAAAGGCGCCAAGGGCCATGTGCGCCAGGTGATGGGCGCCGTGGTCGACGTGCAGTTCGAAGAGCGCCTACCGGAAATCCTGAACGCGCTGGAGACCGAAAATCACGGCAACAGGCTCGTGCTCGAAGTCGCCCAGCATCTCGGCGAGAACACAGTGCGCACCGTCGCCATGGACTCGACCGAAGGCCTGGTGCGCGGCCAGCAAGTGGTCGACACCGGAGAGCCGATCGCCGTCCCGGTCGGCGACGAGACCCTGGGCCGCATCATGAACGTAGTGGGCGAGGCGGTGGATGAGGCTGGCCCGATCAAGACCGCCGACAAGCGTCCGATCCACGCTCCGGCGCCGTCCTATGTCGATCAGTCGACCGAGGCCGAAATCCTCGTCACCGGCATCAAGGTGGTCGATCTGCTCGCGCCTTACGCCAAGGGTGGCAAGATCGGCCTGTTCGGCGGCGCCGGCGTCGGCAAGACAGTGCTGATCATGGAACTGATCAACAACGTCGCCAAGGCGCATGGCGGCTACTCGGTGTTCGCCGGCGTCGGCGAGCGCACCCGCGAGGGCAACGACCTCTATCACGAGATGATCGAGTCCGGCGTGAACAAGGACCCACGCAAGGAGGGCAGTGCGGAGGGCTCCAAATGCGCGCTCGTCTACGGCCAGATGAACGAGCCGCCCGGCGCCCGCGCCCGCGTCGGCCTATCGGGACTGACCGTCGCCGAGTATTTCCGGGACCAGGGTCAGGACGTGCTGTTCTTCGTCGACAACATCTTCCGCTTCACCCAAGCCGGCTCCGAGGTATCGGCGCTGCTCGGCCGTATCCCCTCGGCCGTGGGCTATCAGCCGACGCTCGCCACCGATATGGGCGCGCTGCAGGAGCGCATCACCACCACGCAAAAGGGCTCGATCACCTCGGTGCAGGCGATCTACGTGCCGGCCGACGACCTAACCGACCCTGCACCGGCCACGTCCTTCGCCCATCTCGACGCCACCACCGTGCTGTCGCGCGGCATCGCCGAGAAGGGCATCTATCCCGCCGTGGACCCGCTCGATTCGACCTCGCGCATGCTCGATCCGCGCGTCGTCGGCGAGGAGCACTACGCGGTGGCGCGCCGCGTACAAGAGATTTTGCAGCGCTACAAGGCGCTCCAGGACATCATCGCCATTCTCGGCATGGACGAGCTCTCGGAGGAGGACAAGATCAGCGTGGCGCGCGCCCGCAAGATCGAGCGCTTCTTATCACAGCCCTTCCACGTGGCCGAGGTGTTCACCGGCTCGCCCGGCGTGTTCGTCGACCTCGCCGACACCATCAAGGGCTTCAAAGGCCTGTGCGACGGCGACTACGACCATCTGCCGGAGGCTGCCTTCTACATGGTGGGCACCATCGAGGAGGCCGTCGCCAAGGCCGAGAAGCTTGCCGCCGAGGCCGCGTAGATGCCCGACCCCTTCAAGTTCGAGCTGGTGTCGCCGGAGCGGCTGCTCGTCTCCGGCGATGTCGAGCAGGTGCTGGTCCCCGGTTCTGAGGGCGACATGACCGTGCTCGCCTATCACGCGCCGCTGCTCACCACCTTGCGCCCGGGCGTGCTGGATATCGGCCTCCCCAGTGGCGAGCATCAGCGCTATTTCATCCGTGGCGGCTTCGCCGAGGTCGGGCCAAAGGGCCTGACCGTACTTGCCGAGACGGCCATCGACCTCCGGGAACTCGACGCGGGTCAGGTCGCCCAGGCCGTCACGGACGCGGAGGAGGATGTGGCGGATGCCACGTCCGACAGCGTACGTGATCGCGCCCAGACCAAGCTCGACCAGCTTCGTCAAGTGCAGGCTGCCCTCAACCTCTAGGCTGCCACTCTTCGGCGACGTCGCATTAGGGCCCGCACCCAATCGCTGGTATAAGGGCGCGACAAAAGCGCTTTTCTCGGGCACGCGAAACCGGGGATCGGGGGGCGCCGGACCAGGGATGCAGCAGAAGACCGAGCAGCCGAAACGCGTGCGGTCGTTGACCTTCGGGCTTGAGCGGCTCGGCCTACTGGCGCTGCGTTATCCTCTGATCACTGCCGTTCTCATCATCGCCGCCACCGTCGCCGCCTTGTTCGGCTACACCAAGCTGAAGGTTGACGACTCGCTCTCCGAGCTGTTTCGCACCGACACGGTCGAGTTTCGCGACTACGAGACGATTTCCAAACGGTTCCCGTCGAGCGAATATGACGTGCTGATCGTCATCAGCGGCCCGAATCTCCTCGAGCGGGAGTCGATCGAGGCGCTGCGCGATCTGATCATCGAGCTGCAATTCGTCGATGGCATGTCCGGGGAGGTCTCGCTGTTTTCGGCCCGCGAGGCGCCCGAGCCGGGCAAGATTCCGGGCCCTGTCTTCCCTGCCGAACTGCCCGAGGGCAAGGCCTACGCCGAGCTGATCGACAAAGTCCGCAACAACGAGATTATCAACGGCAAGCTGCTTTCCGACGACGGTACCTTGACGCTCGTCCTGCTGGCGCTCGACCGCAAAGTGGTCGAGAGCCAAGGCCTCGATCACGTCGTCAAGCAAATCCACGACACCGCCGACGAAACGCTGAAGAGCACCGGGCTCAAAATCCAGCTTTCCGGCGCCCCGGTGATGCAGCTCGAAATCAGGAACGCCGTGGAGCGCGATCGCAACCTCTATAACGCGCTCGGCTTCACCTTCGGCGCCTTGATCGCCTACGCCTTCTTCCGCCGCGTGTCGTTGATGGTGATCGCAGCCACCCCGCCGATCGCCGCCATCCTTTGGTCGATGGGACTGTTCGGCTGGCTCGGCTTCAAGTTGAACCTGTTCCTCAATGTGATGATCCCGCTGATCATGGTGCTCGGCTTCTCCGACTCCATGCAATTGACGGTCGCTATGCGCAACCGGTTGCTCGAAGGCGATCCCCGTATCAAATCGGCGCGTTATTCGCTCCTGGTGGTCGGACCAGCCTGCGTTCTGTCCTCGGCCACGGCCTTCTTCTCGTTTGTGGCGCTGTTCTTTTCCGAGTCGGCGCTGATCAGGACCTTCGGCCATGCCGGCGCGCTTTCCACCGGCATTGCCTTCGTCGCCTGCATTACCATCGTGCCGCTGCTCACGCGCGCCCTGATCAGCCGCAACACGCGCGACTTCATCGCCAACTTGAAGACCCACGACACTGCCATGGACCTGCTCAAGCGCTGGTGCGGTAGGATCGCGGAGCTCGGCGTGCGCTGGCCGCGAACCATTGTGATTTTGGGGCTGATCGTGGTGGTTGCGCTCGGCACCATCTACCTGACCCTCACCCCGCGCTACCGGCTCGCCGACCAGGTACCCGACCGCGAGCAGGCGATCGCCGCCAGCGAGCAGCTAGACGAAAAGCTCACCGGCGCCAACCCGCTCCATGTCATGCTGGACTGGCCGGAAGGCAAGTCGCTCTACGACCTCGACGTGCTGAAAGTGATCGGCGACGTACACAGCCTAGTCGAGACGCAGTCCGGCGTCGGCAATGTCTGGTCGATCGAAACGCTCAGGCGTTGGCTCGCCAAAACCCAAGAGGACACGCCCGAACGGCTCAAGGAATATGTCGATATCCTTCCCGACTATTTGACCAAGCGCTTCCTTGCGCCCGAGCAGAACTCGGTTGTCGTCACCGGACGCATCCCCGACGTCGATGTCAGCGACCTGCTGCCGGTGATCGAGGAACTCGACAAGGCCCTGGAGTCGGTCAGGCAGGCCAATCCGGGCTATCGCATCGTGGTGACGGGACTGTCGGCAATCGCCGCACGCAACAGCGCCACCATGATCGGCACACTTAATGCGGGGCTGACCTGGGAGATCGTGTTCATCTGCGTGTTTCTGGGTCTCATGTTCCGCTCGCTCATGGTCGTGGTTGTCAGCGTGCTGCCGATCGTGTTTCCCGTGTTTGCCGCAGGCGCGCTGCTTGCGCTTTCCGGTGAAGGCCTGCAATTCGCCAGCATCGTGGCGCTGATCGTCTCGTTCGGGCTGTCGCTCAACGCTACGGTCCACTATCTCAACCGGCTGCGCTTGGAATATGTCCCGGGCGAAAATCCGGCGATCAGCGTCGAGCGGGCCACCGTGCTGATCGGACCTGCGCTGGTGCTGACCACCATCATCCTCGCCTTCGGGCTTGGCGTGACAGTGCTTTCGGACCTGCCTTCGCTCAGGCTGTTCGGCAAGCTCGCGGGTTTGACCCTGATTGTGGCGCTGATCGGCGATCTCGTTCTCTTGCCGGCAAGCGTGCTCCTGGCGCGCCGCTTCATTGGGCGCTTCGGCAAGAGTCCCGATCAGGCCCGGACCAAGGCGCGCGCTTGAGTCATTGCGGCGCTAGCGCGGCGAATTCGTCGATTACCGCCAGATAGACCTTGCGCTTGAACGGCACGATCAGCGTGGGCAGGTCCTTCAAGCTGACCCACTGCCAAGCGTCGAACTCCTGCTCATGCCCTTCGCGCGATCCGAGGTCGATCTCGCTGTCCTCGCCTTCGAAGCGCGCTGCGAACCACAGCTGCTTCTGGCCGCGAAAGCGGCCGCCCCAGGCGGTGCCGACCAGCTTCGGCGGCAGATCGTAGGTCAGCCAGTTCCGCGTTCGCGCCAGGAAGCGCGCGCTGCGCACACCGGTCTCCTCGGCAAGCTCACGCCGTGCCGCCTGCTCCGGGTCTTCGCCCTCGTCGAGGCCCCCTTGCGGCATTTGCCACCATGTGCCCGCGCCCTCGGGTTCGTCGGTGCGGTCTATGCGTCTGCCGACAAACACGCGCCCCTCGGCATTGAGGAGCATCACGCCGACGCAAGGCCGGTAAGGCAGCCGCTCAGGTTCTGTCATTGGAGGCTTCAGCTTTGCCGTTGCGACCGCACCGCGGCGCTGACGGGCACGATCACGATGCCCTTAGCTTGGAGCTTGCCGGCCCATTCGGCCAATTGTTTTATGGTGGCCGGCTTGGCACTCGCCACGCCAATCGCAACGCCCTGCTGCATCGCTGCAGCTTCCAGCTCGGCCAGTTGCTTGGCGATGTCCCCGGCGGATTGCGCGTCGATCTGGACGCTGGCAGCCAAATAGTCGAGGCCAAGGGCGCTAGCGATGTTTGGCGCGGCCGATCCCTGCACCGTCCCGTCATCGACGAACAGCAGCCCGCGCCGCTTCAGCTCCTCGAACACCGGCAGAAGCGACTCTCGCGCCGTCTCGAATTTGGCACCCATGTGATTGGTAACGCCCACATAGCCGGTATAGCGCGACATCAACCATTGCAGCCGCTTCAAGTTCTCGTCCGGCGGCAGCGAAGTAAGCAGCGTGTGCGGGCCGGGATCCTCCGTGGGATAGTTGTTCGGCTCGAGGGGAATTTGCAGCAGCACCTCGTGTCCCTTGGCGCGAACTTCGGTCACGCCATCCTGCAAGCCCCGCCCATAAGCCCCGTACGCCACACTAACCGGGGCAGGAAGGTCCTTGAGCACATCGGGGTCTGGCGCATCGGGAAGGCCGAAGCCGGTGACCAGCACGGCGACGCGTGGAGGCGCCCCAGCCGGCACCACGACGTAGCGCGAGGGCCGGGAATAGACATCGATCGGACGTCGCCCGTCGGCCGCGACCTTCGGCAATGGACCATATTGCGACTCCTCGATCAGTTCGGCGACCGGTACCGCCGGTAGGGTGATCGAGGCAGTCTCGCTTTCTGGCCCTGGCGGCGGCGGCGGGGGCACGGCGGGGTCGACCGCGGCTTGCTGTATGCCGGGCTCGCCGGCCGGAACGGCTCCCTGCTGATCCATGTCGTCCGGCGGCGTGGCGTCGTCCGGAGCGGCCGGGGGAGCCGGAGTGTCGAGCTGACCGCCCGGGGCCATGGGCATGACCGGCGCGCCGCCTTGGCCTGGACTAGGCGGCGTGACCATTGGCGCGGTCCCTGACGGCCCGACGGCGAAACCCGGCGGAAGACCCATGCCGTCGGTCGTTGCCTGCGGCACGCTTTCTGCGGGAGCGGGAGCGGATTCGGGGGCCGACTCTGTCGGCGCTGCGGCAGGTTCGATCTGCAGGACAGCGACCGGCTCGCCGCCGCTGCCCGGGAAGAAGGCCAGCCACGCGACGCCCAGCACAAGCGTCCAGAATACGATGCCCGATGCGACGGCCAGCGCCTTCATCTCGACTTCACCTCCCCGCTCGCCGGCCCAATCTTGGGGTCTGGCCCTCTCCCCCGGCGATCTAGTCAGCCGGCAAAGTGCCGGCCTTACCAGCCCAAGGCACGCCTAATTGGCTTCGGCTTTCTTTTTTGCCTCCGTGTCGACCGACTTGATGCCGCGCAACAGATCGAGTGCATAGTTTAGCTGCGTGTCCTTCTCCTTTTCGGCCGGGACGTAGGCCGAACTTCCTGACGTCTCCTCTTCCGCCGGAACGCCGTCCTCATCCCCGTCTTCGCCCTTGAGGTGGCCGCGCAGATTGGCTTCGCCGCGCGTGCCCTGCGCCTCTGCCTTCTCTTTCAATTCGTCCGGGAGCTCCTCTTCGACCACGATTTCGGGATCGATGCCCTTGGCCTGGATTGAACGACCCGAAGGCGTGTAGTAGCGGGCAGTGGTGAGCCGCAACGCGCCATTGGAACCGAGCGGAATGATGGTTTGCACCGAGCCCTTGCCGAACGACCGCGTGCCGACCACGGTCGCGCGGTGGTGGTCCTGCAGCGCGCCGGCGACGATTTCCGACGCCGACGCCGAACCGCCATTGATCAGCACCACGATTTTCTGACCGTCGGTAATGTCGCCAGGCCGCGCGTTGGAGCGCTGCGTCTCCTCCAGATTGCGACCACGGGTGAGCACGATGGCGCCCTGATCGAGGAACGCATCTGAAACCGAGATTGCCTGATCGAGCAGACCGCCCGGATTGTTGCGCAGGTCGACGATATAGCCCTTGAGCTTCGGCCCGAGCTGCTTCTTCAGATCCTCGACGGCCTTTTGCAGATTTGCGGTGGTTTGCTCGTTGAACGTCGTGAGCCGGATATAACCGACATCGTCGCCCTCGGCGTTGTACTTCACCGGGTTGATGTGGATCACGTCGCGGACGACCTTGACCTCGAACGGATCCTCGACGCCTTTGCGCACGATAGTAAGCGTGATCGGCGAGTTGACGGGGCCGCGCATCTTCTCCACCGCCTCCTGCAACGTGAGGCCGAGAATCTGCTCCTTATCGAGATGCGTAATGAGGTCGCCGCTCATCAGGCCGGCGCGCGAGGCGGGCGTATCCTCGATCGGAGCGACGACCTTGACCACGCCGTTCTCCATCGTGACCTCGATGCCGAGGCCACCGAATTCGCCGCGGGTCTGCACCTGCATGTCGCGGAAATGCTTCGGATTGAGATAGGCCGAATGCGGGTCGAGCGCGGTCAACATACCGTTGATTGCCGCCTCGATCAGCTTGGGATCCTCCGGTTTCTCGACATAGTCGGAGCGGACACGCTCCAGCACCTCGCCGAACAGATCGAGCTGCCGGTAAATCTCCGAGTTGGCGGCCGAGGCGGACTGGCTCCGCGCCAGGGTTACCATCGTTGACCCGGCGGCGAGCACGGCTAACACCAGAAGCGCCCACAGCACGTATTCGGATTTCCGCATCATCCTTGCACCTTCTCGGAAGCCTCGGCCCACCATGGGTCAGGGTCTATTGGCCTGCCGTCCTTTCTGAATTCGACATAGAGGACGGGGCGCGAACTGTCTTTGCCTTGGCTCGGCGTCGCCGAATTGCCCATCACCGCGATGGGCTCACCGGCAAGGACAAACTGGCCCAGGCTTACGTCTATGCGGCTCATTCCCGCAAGCAGAACATGATAGCCCCCGCCTGTATTGATGATCAATAGCTGCCCATAGGAGCGGAATTCGCCGGCATAGACGACCCAGCCGTCGGCCGGGGCGGTAATCCGGGCCTCGCCCCGCGTCTGCAGCGAGATCCCCTTGAGCGTCGAGCCGCTGGCGGCGGCATCGCCGAAGCGCTTCACGCGCCTGCCCTGCGCCGGCAGTCTGAGCGTGCCCTTGGCGGCCTCGAAGGGCTGCGCCGGCTTGAGGCGGTCTGGGCTGGCGAAGGCGACCCTGGTCGACTTGGGTTTGATCTCGATCACGCTCTCATTGGCGGGCGTGGCGAGCGCCTGCTGCTGCTCGCGCGCCCTGAGCGCGCGCTCGGCGGCGACCTCGGCATCGTATTGGGCGACCTCGACCTTGGCGATTTGAGTGTCGAGCCGCTCGATCAGCTCGCTCAAATCGGTGACCGCCTGCGCCTGCTCGACGGCAACACGCCGGATATCGGCGAGCTCCGCTTCGCCTTGCGCCGTCGCGCGCCTCTTTTCCTCCAGCAGTCGGTCGAGAGTGGCCTTCTCCATGGCGAGCCGATCCGTCTCACGCTTCTCCGCATCCCGTTGGTCGCGGATGCCGTTCTCGATCGTGACGAGGCTGTCGAGCTCGCGGGACAGATTGTCGGCCTGATATTTCAGCTCGGGGAACACATCGGCCAACAGCATCGCGCTCCTGACGACGGCGAGCGCGTCGTCCCTGCGCGTGACGAGCGCCGGCGGTGGCGTCCGGCCGATCCTTTGCATGGCGCTCAGCATTTTGACGATGGCTTCCTTTCGCTCGGTGATCGAGCTTTGAATGACGTTCACCTGCTCGGTCAGCTCAGCCAACTTCGCTTCGGTTTCGGACAGTTGCGCCTCGCTCGCCTGTACCCTTTCGCCGGCCTCAATGAGCTGGCTGTTCAGCTTCGCCCGCTCCTCGGCAAGCGCCGCCAAGTCCTGGGCCAGACCGTGCTCCCTGGCGCGACTCGATTGCAGCTTCTGCTCGGTTTGGTCGAGCTTCTGCTTGGCCTCGTCCCGGGAAATATCCTCCTCGGCGAAGGCGAGCCACGGCATGGCGCAAACCAGGCCGGCAGCGAGCAGCGCGGATCGAAATCTTTGTCGTGAGGAAGCCAATCGATCAGGATGCGCCATGCGCTTGGGCCGTCCAGCCGATGGCAACGACAACGGAGCGGTACGGCAGAATCAAGGCAAAGCGCTTACGAATGCTTAACCTTGGCCATTTCAGCCCCGATGATAGGGGTGCCCCTGAAGGATCGTCGCCGCCCGATAGATCTGTTCGGCGAGTACGACGCGGGCGAGCCCGTGCGGCAGGGTCATCGGTCCGAACGAGATCACTTTCGCTGCCCGGGCAACAGCCTCTCTGCCGAGGCCATCGGCGCCGCCGATCAGGAACGCCAGTCCCTCGGCTCCGTCGTCGCGAATCTTCGCCAGAAGGCTGGCGAAGGCCTCGCTCGAAACGAGATCGCCGCCGGGATCGAGACAGGCGAGCCGGTAGGATGCAGGGACTTTGCCGAGGAGCGTTTCGGTCTCCGCCTTGACGCGGGCGCTCGTGGTTGCAGCCCTCGACTCTGCCACCTCGGCAACATTAAGCGGCGAGAGATGCAGCTTCCGGCTCGCCGCCTCGGCGCGGCCGAGATAATGCGCGAACAGCTCGCGCTCTGGCCCCTGTTTCAGCTTGCCGACGGCAGCGATCAGGAGCCGCATGCGTGTCCGCCCCTAAGGCCAGCGGCCCGGCAATCGTCAGATCACCAGACGCTCCATTGGCCGATCGGCCGACCACATCTTCTCGAGGTTGTAGAACTCGCGAACCTCGGGACGAAAGACATGGACGATGACGTCGCCGGCATCGATCAACACCCAATCGCATTGGGGCATGCCTTCGACGCGGGCGCGGCCAAAGCCATCGTCTTTCAGTTTCTTGATGAGGTGGTCAGCGACGGCGCCGACATGCCGTTGCGAACGCCCCGAGGCGATCACCATCTGGTCGCCGATCGAGGTTTTCCCCTTCAGGTCGATGACCGCGACTTCCTCTGCCTTTGCGGCATCGAGCGTGTCGAGCACGACCTTGAGGAGGCGATTCGGATGCGCGTGAATTAACGCGAATCCGCTGGGAGGTGTGCCCCGTTCGGCACCCTCTCTAGCTGAGCGCATGTTTGGGTGGATGTCCTTCTGTCATTGCTCCATTGCGGCGACGTGAGCCGCTTCGCCCCATAAACATAGTATGGGCGTCGGTGCGGTTTCAATAGCTAGTGGCGCTTGGCTTTTCGCTTGACCTGCTTCCTGGCCTTGGACCGCGATTCGCCCTTGGCGCTCCCTTTTGCCGTTTTGCCCTTGGTCCGCTTGCCGTTTGCGCGCGTCTTGCCTTTCTTCGCAACGTTCGTTTGCTTGCCTCCAGCCTTCGCTTTCTTCCCCTTCTTTTGCTTAGCCTTCTTCGCCCGGATCGAGGTGGAGGAGAGCGGCGACAATCTGTGAGTAAGGATGGTCCAGGCCGGCGGGATGAGCAGCGGAAGGCCGCCGGCGTCCGATTCGTCGACCATGTAAGGGGCGAAACGCTGCGCCGCCTTGCCGGCCCGCGCCCGCAAACGGAAGCCTGGTCGGTCCAGAACCGCAATCGGCATCAGCGCGAAGATCTTTTCCCAGGCGCGCCAGCGGTGAAACTCTGCAAGATTGTCGGCGCCCATCAGCCACACGAAATTGACGCCCGGAAACCGACGCTTGAGCGCGGCAAGGAGGTCGATCGTATAGGCCGAGCCGGCTGAGAAGCCCGTGACCTCGACGCGCGAATGCCGTGCCGCTTTCCTCGCCGCCTCCACGCGCGATTCGAGATCGGCCTTCGATGACGGCTTCAGCGGATTGCCGGGCGTCACCAGCCACCACACGCGGTCGAGACCGAGCCGCTTCAACGCCGTTGCGCTGATCTGGCGATGCGCCGCGTGCGGCGGGTCGAACGAGCCGCCGAGCAGGCCGATGCGCATGCGTGGTGCCGCCATCGGCAGCCGCGCGACATCCTCTCCGAAAGTCTTTGGCTTGGACGACTTCAAGGGCGGGTCTGGCCGTACCCGCGCACGACATATTTGTAGATCGTGAGCTGCTCCACGCCGACCGGCCCGCGCGCATGGAATCGGCCGGTGGCGATGCCGATCTCGGCCCCCATGCCGAACTCGCCGCCATCGGCGAACTGGGTCGAGGCATTGTGCAGCACGATGGCGCTGTCCACCCGGTCGAGGAATTGTGCGGCGGCCGCTTGGTCCTCGGTCACGATCGCCTCGGTATGTTGCGAGCCATAGCGCGCGATATGCTCGACCGCCTCGTCGAGGCCCTCGACCACCTTCACGGCGATGATGGCATCGAGATATTCCTTCGGCCAATCCTCTTCGCGCGCGGCCTTGACCCGGCTGTCGGCGCGCTGGGTCTCGGGATCGCCCCTGACTTCGCAGCCAGCCTCGATCAGCATCTCGACCAGCGGCGCCAGATGCGACGGCGCCCCCGCCCGATCGACCAGTAGTGTCTCGGCCGCGCCGCAAACTCCCGTGCGCCGCATCTTGGCGTTGAGCACGATGTTTTTCGCCATGTCGAGATCAGCCGCCGCATGCACATAGACATGGCAGACGCCTTCGAGATGCGCGAACACCGGCAATTTCGCGTCCGCCTGGACGCGGGCGACGAGGTCCTTGCCGCCGCGCGGCACGATCACGTCGACGGCACCGCCAAGACCACCGAGCATGAATCCGACCGCCGAGCGGTCGACTGTCGGCACAAGTTGCACCGCAGCCTCCGGCAGTCCCGCCGAAGCCACCGCTTCGCTCAGTGCGTTGGCGATGACGAGTGAGGTGAGAAAGCTCTCCGAGCCGCTGCGTAGGATCGCCGCGTTGCCCGATTTCAAACAGAGGCCCGCAGCATCGGCGGTCACGTTGGGCCGCGACTCGTAGATGATGCCGACCACGCCGAGCGGCACACGCACGCGGGAAATCTCCAAGCCGTTCGGCCGTGTCCAGTGCGCCATCACCTGGCCGACCGGATCGGCCAGCGCCGCAATGTCGCGCAAGCCCTTCGCCATCGAAGCGACGCGAGGCTCGTTCAGGGCGAGCCGGTCGAGGAATGCCGCATCACGCCCCTTGGCGCGCGCGGACTCGAGATCTTGCCTATTGGCTTCGAGGATTTTGTCTGCCTCGATTTCAATCCGCGCAGCCATGGCTTCGAGCGCTGCATTCTTGGCCTCGGTCGAGGCAAGCGCAAGCTCGCGCGCCGCCTCGCGCGCGCGGCGCCCCATGTAGAGCATCATCGGCTCGAGACTCGCCTCGGGCCTATCGGCAATCGCGCTCATCTAGCTCTTCCGCTGCAAGACCATGTCGTCGCGGTGGATCAGTTCAGGCCGGCCAAAATAGCCGAGAATTTCCAAGATTTCACTGCTCTTGCGCCCGATAATGGCCTTGGCGTCGCTATGGTCGTAGGCCGAAAGCCCGCGGCCGATTTCCACGCCTTCGCCGTTCCGGATGATCACGGCATCGCCCTTTTCGAAGCGGCCCTCGACTTTAGTGACACCGGCTGGAAGCAGGCTTTTTCCCGAGTCGAGTGCCTGCGCCGCCCCCTGGTCGACGATGACGGCGCCTTTCGGCTCAAGCGTGCCGGCGATCCACCGTTTGCGGGACGTGACTGGATCCTGGCGCGACAGGAACCAAGTCCCGGTGCCTTTCACGGCGAGCGCCCGCAGCGGATGCATCACTTTGCCCGAGCCGATCACCATATGCGTGCCGCCGCCCACGGCGATCTTCGCCGCCTCGATCTTGGTCACCATGCCGCCGCGCGACAATTCGGAGCCGACATCGCCGGCCATCGCCTCGATCTCCGGCGTGATCTCGCGCACTTCTTCGAGACGCCGGGCGTCCCCGCGCGTGCCGGGCGGCGCCGTATAGAAGCCGTCCACGTCGGACAGCAACACGAGACAGTTGGCGCTCATCATCGAGGCGACGCGCGCGGCGAGTCGGTCGTTGTCGCCGTACCGAATCTCGCTGGTCGCCACCGTGTCGTTTTCGTTGACCACCGGCACGGCACCGAGCTTGAGCAATGTGGTCATGGTGCTGCGTGCATTGAGATAGCGCCGCCGCTCTTCCGTGTCGCCGAGCGTGAGCAGGACCTGCGCCGCCACCAGCCCGCGCGCGCGGAACGCTTCTTCATAAGCATGCGCGAGATCGATCTGGCCGACCGCCGCGGCGGCCTGACTATCTTCGAGCTTGAGCGCGCCTTTCGGCAGCTTGAGCGCGTTGCGGCCGAGCGCGATCGCTCCCGAAGAGACCACCAGGACCTCCCGGCCCTCTTTGCGCAGCGCGGCAATGTCATCGGCAAGCGCGCCGAGCCATTCCTGCCGCAGCGTGCCGGAGGCTGTGTCGACCAGTAGCGACGAGCCGATCTTGACGACGATGCGCTTGGCCGCCGTCCATTCTTGTCTCATGGCCGCCACCTTCCAGCGCGCTCGGAGGCCACAGTCTGCTTGTCTTTTCCGCGCAGCTCTCTCACCTCGGCGGCAAGCGCCCGCAGCACCTCGGGCACGCCTGCTCCACTCGCGGCTGAGACGATCAAAGGCGTAACGCCGGCTGACTTCTTCAGACCCCGCGCCTTCTTCTTGATCTCGTCCTTG
>DATICH010000128.1:0-19164 GCA_035456885.1 Methyloceanibacter sp. | reverse complement strand
ACCCCGCAGCGCTCCAGGGTGCGCGCGAGAATGTCGGCGCAACACGCCGCCACCATGATCGGCCGGCCGCGCATCGAGCCGGAATTGTCGAGCAGCAGCGTGACGACGGTGTCGCGGAACCGCGTGTCGCGCTCCTGCTTGTAGGTGAGGGGATGCATGGGGTCGACGACAACGCGGGCAAGCCGTGCCGCGTCGATCATGCCCTCTTCGAGATCGAAGTCCCAGCCGCGGTTCTGCTGCGCGAGCAAGCGGCGTTGCAGCCGGTTGGCGAGCCGCGCCACGGCACCGTGCAGCGAGATCAGCTGCTTGTCGAGAAATGCGCGCAGCCGGTCGAGTTCGTCGGCGTCGCAAAGCTCTTCGGCGTTGACGATCTCGTCATAGGCGCGGGTGAAGACGGTGTAACCGAAAGCTTCCGGGTCATCGAGCACCGAGAGATTTGGCCGCCAGGGGTCCGACCGCCGGGGACGTTCCGACGCATCGGTCTCCCGCTCTAGCCTGTCGGTCGTTCCGTCGTCCCGGTCGTCGACCGCCTCCTCGCTCAATTCGTCCTGGTCGGCGCGCGCATCCGCCGCAAGCTGGGCGCGCTGCTCGCCTTCATTCTCGTCCTGGCCATCGGAGCCATCAGAATCGGCCTCGCTCTCCTCCGGCGATGTCTCTTCGTCCTCGCGGCTGTCGAGCTGGTCCGCAAGGTTGAGCGCGGAAAGCAGCTCCCGGGTCAGCCGGCCGAACGCATCCTGGTCGAACAGCATCTCGGGCATACGGTCGAGCACGTTCCGCGCGCGGCCCTCGATCCACTGCCGCCACAGATTGACCACGGCGCGCGCCTTGGCCGGCGGCGCCTGGCCGGTCAATTTTTCGCGGATCAAGAGGGAAAGCGCATCGGCAAGCGGCGCCTCGGAGCGGTCGCTAACCTCGGTGAAGCGCGTCTTCTCGTAGCGCTGCTCCATGCGGGCGGCGAGATTGGCGGCGACGCCCTGCATGCGGCGCGCGCCGATCGCCTCGATCCGCGCCTCTTCGATCGCTTCGAACACCGCGCGCGCCTCGCTGCCCGTGGGCGCCAAGGCCTCATGCAGCGCAGGATCGTGGCAGGCGACGGAAAGCGCCGCCGCATCGGCATGACCGCGGATTACGGCGATCTCGCTCTTGCTCGGCACGCGCGAGGGCTCGGGCAGCCGCGCGATCTTGCCGGTCAGGCCGGGAGGCTCGCTGGTGAACAGCACCTCGACTTTGCTATCCGCGGCGATCGAGCGAGTGGTCAGCGTCACGGCGCGCTTGAACGGATCGAGTGGCGCTTCCTTTCGCCTTGTCAGCGGCATGGCTAGCTCAAGGCTACGTTGGCGGTCGACTGCGGCAGGTCCTCGCCGAAGCAGCGCTGATAGAACTCGGCGATCAGCCCGCGCTCCAATTCATCGCATTTGTTGAGGAAGGAGAGCGCGAAGGCCGTGCCGATGTCGCCGAAGATCTCGGCGTTCTCCGCCCAGGTGATCACTGTGCGTGGGCTCATCACCGTCGACAGGTCGCCGTTCATGAAAGCGTTGCGGGTCAGATCGGCGACGCGCACCATGTTGGAAACGATCTTACGCCCGGCCTCGGTATTCCAGGCCTTGGCCTTGGCCAGCACGATATCCACCTCGTCGTCATGCGGCAGGTAGTTCAAGGTCACGACGATCGACCAGCGATCCATCTGGCCCTGGTTGATCTGCTGCGTGCCGTGATAGAGCCCGCTCGTATCGCCGAGCCCGATCGTGTTCGTGGTGGAGAACAGGCGGAAGGCCGGATGCGGCCGGATTACCTTCGATTGATCGAGCAGGGTAAGCTTGCCCGAGACCTCCAGCACCCGCTGAATCACGAACATCACGTCCGGGCGCCCGGCGTCATACTCGTCGAAACAGAGCGCGGTATTGCTCTGGAGCGCGTAGGGTAGGATGCCCTCGCGAAACTCGGTCACCTGCATGCCATCCTTGATGACGATGGCATCCTTGCCGACCAGGTCGATGCGGCTCACATGGCTGTCGAGATTGATGCGCATGCAGGGCCAGTTCAGCCGGGCCGCCACCTGCTCGATATGGGTGGATTTTCCGGTGCCGTGATAGCCCTGGATCATTACCCGGCGGTTGTGCTTGAAGCCGGCCAGGATGGCGAGCGTCACCTCGCGGTTGAACTGATAATCCGGGTCGATATCCGGCACATGCTCGTCAGGCCGGGAATAGGCCGGCACTTCGAGATCGGTGTCGATGCCGAATACTTGGCGGACGGAAACGGCCATATCCGGCAGGCCGGCGCCGTTGCTGGCGGTTTCGAGTGTCATGGTCGATGAAAGCCTGTTTTGTCGCGTTGTATGCGGCTCGCCGAAGCGAGGCCTCGAGGGTGAAAGAGGGGGGCTGCCCAGCGACGATTACGCAAGCCCTGTCTGCCTCAGATAATTATAGGCTTGAATCACTTCGCGCAACTTGTCCTCCGACCTGCGGTCGCCCTTGTTGTGGTCGGGGTGGAGACGCTTAACCAGTTCCTTGAATCTGGCCTTGATGTCGGCCTTAGTCGCCGTGTCTTCAAGATTGAGCTGACGCAAGCACTTCCGCTCGGCGCGCCGAAGCGGCCGTTCGGGCTGGCAATCACCCGGCTTGACGGTAGGACGCTCGACGAACAGGCCGAACGGGTCGTAGGTGCTGAAGCGGTGGGCGAAACCGCCCCGGGCCCCATTGCGCGGCCCCCGCTGCCGCGACCAAGGATTGACGCCGATGAACCAGGTCGGGCGGTGGCCGACCGTGTCATCCTTCTGGTGCTTGATCACCTCCTCGTCGGGGAGGCCGGCGAAGTAGTTGTACGACTTGTTGTATTCGCGCACGTGGTCGAGGCAGAAACGGTGATACTGGCCTTCGCGCCCGCGTCCCTTCGGCGCCGGATAGAGTCCTGGCTCGGCGCAACCCTCCCACTCGCAAACCGGACAGGAATCGCGCAATAGGCGATTCTGGTCGGGCTTGACGCGCAAGCGGTCGAAGAATTTCGAGTCGAGCTTCATGGAATCGGCATTATGAGAAGTGGCGCTTGTCACAACAAGAATGGCTCTTTAGGCCGCGGCTGGGCTATGATGGCCGGTTAAGGAGACGAACCTATGTCGCCCGTCGAGGAGCAGATCACAAAAAAGTTGCGACAAGCCTTCGCACCAGTCGTGCTCGAGGTCGCTAACGACTCGGATCGCCACAGGGGCCACGCGGGCTCGCCTGGAACCGGTGAGAGCCATTTCACCGTGAAAGTGGTGTCGGCGGTCTTCGCCGGCAAGTCGCGGCTTGAGCGGCATCGCATGGTGAATGCGGTTCTGGCCGAAGAGCTTGAGGACAAGATCCACGCGCTCGCCGTCAGTGCGCTTGCTCCGGAAGAAGGCTCGTTATGAGGCCTTGGCCTCGGTTTTGGCCGATGCCTTCGCGGCGAGTGGCGTCACCCGCAACGACGTGATGCGGTTCCGCCTGCGGCTCAGCACTTCGAAGCGATAATCGTGGAAGGTGAACGCCTGCCCCGGATTGGGGATGGTCTGCGCCTCATGGATCACCAGCCCCGCGATGGTGGTCGCCTCCTCGTCGGGAAGGTCCCAGTCCATCAGCCGGTTGACGTCGCGGATTGGCACCACGCCGTCCACGATCAACGAGCCGTCGGGCTGCGGCTTGGCCAGCGCCGCGGCGATGTCGGTCTCGTCGGTGATGTCGCCGACGATTTCCTCGATGATGTCCTCGAGCGTGACAAGGCCCATGACCTCCCCATACTCGTCGACCGCAATGGCGAAATGTGCCTTCCTCTTGAGGAAAGCGTTGAGCTGGTCCTTCAGCGTGGTGGTGTCGGGCACGAACCATGGAGGCGCCGCGAGCGCCAGAATGTCGATCTTGCTCGTGTCGCCGCGCGCATCGCGAAGCGCGCGCAGCAAGGTCTTCGCATGCAGCACGCCCACGATCTCCTCCCGCTCGCCGCGCCACAGTGGCAGCCGCGTATGCGGGCTCTTCAGTGCCGCGTCGATGATTGTCTCGGTCGGAAGCTCGGCATCGATCGCGTCCATATTGGTTCGGTGCACCATGATGTCCGAGACGCTGAGTTCGCGGAGGTCGAGCACGCCACCCAGCATGTCCCGCGTGAGCTTCACCACCCCGCCTTCCTTGTGATGCAGCTCGATCGCGCCCCTGAGCTCGTCATGCGCGGAAAGCACCTCTACGTCATCGGCGATCGAGGCGCCGAACAGCCGCAAAGTGTGGCGCACGACCCACTGCATTGCCGCAGTTACAGGCGCCAGCACCGCCACCAACACCCGCACGGCTGGGGCCACGAACAGCGCCATGCGATCGGCGTTGACGATGGCGTAGGTCTTGGGCAGCACCTCGGCAAACAGCACCACCAGGGCGGTCATAACCAAAGTCGCGTAGACCACGCCCGCTTCGCCGAATAGCTGGAGGAACAGCGTGGTCGCCAACGCCGATGCGGCGATATTGGCGAGGTTGTTGCCGAGCAGGATGGCGCCGATGAAGCGCTCGCGCATGTCGAGCAGCCGGTTGACGTTGCGCGCACGCTTGTTGCCGTCCTCCTCGAGCGTATGCATCCGCGCGCGCGACGCCGCGGTCAGCGCCGTCTCCGAGCCGGAGAAGAAGGCCGAGACGATCAGCAGCCCGATGATGGCGCCGAGCATGATGCCAAGGCTCAGGGTCATTGGCCTGCGCACTCCCGTTCGAGGAAGGTCTTGAGGCGGTCGAGCTCCACATCGTGCTCGACGAAAGCCTGGCCGATACCACGCACCAGCACCAGCGCGAGCTTGCCCCCCTTCACTTTCTTGTCCTGCGCCATCAGTCGCAGCAGCTGACCCGTCGAGGGCGGTTTACCGGGAATGTCGGCGATCTTCGACGGCAGGCCGACGGCGGCCAGGTGCCGCTCGACGCGGGCCACGTCCTCGGCCGGACAGAGTCCCTGTCCCGCCGAATAGGTGAAGGCAAGCCGCATGCCGATCGAGATGGCCTCACCGTGCAGCAGCCGGTCGGAATAGCCGGCGAACGCTTCGAGCGCGTGGCCGAAGGTGTGGCCGAGATTGAGCAGCGCGCGCGTGCCGCTCTCCTCGCGTTCGTCGGCCTTGACGATTGCCGCCTTGGCGCGGATGCCGGTCTCGATCGCTTTCAACCGCTCGGTTCCTTCGCCGGAGAAGACTTGCGGCCAATGCTGCTCGAGCCAGGCGAAGAACGCCGCATCACCCAGGAGTCCATATTTCATCACTTCGGCATAGCCAGCGCGGAACTCGCGGTCGGGGAGGGTAGAGAGCGCCGCCATATCGGCCAGCACCAGGCTCGGCTGATGAAACGTGCCGATCAGGTTCTTGCCGTGCGGCGTGTCGATGCCGGTCTTGCCGCCGACGGAAGAGTCGACTTGCGCGAGCAAGCTGGTCGGCACTTGCACCAAGCGCACGCCCCGGCGCAGGACGCTTGCCGCGAAGCCAGCCAGATCGCCGATCACGCCCCCGCCGAGCGCCACCACGCAATCGCCGCGCTCGACGCCAAGCTGGAGCAGCGTTTCACACAGACGCGTGAGCACGGCGAAGCTTTTGCTCGACTCGCCTGCCGCCACCACCGCGTCGCCGAGAAAGAGCCCCTCAGCCTCCAGGCTTGCCTTGAGGGGCGCGAGGTGCAGCGCGGCGACGTTCTGGTCGGTGACCACCGCGCAGCGCGCACCGGGAAGGCTCGTGGCGATCCATTGCCCCGCATTCGCAAGCAGACTGTCGCCAAGCGCGATGGGATAGCTCCGCTCTCCAAGCGACACTTTAATAATGGTCTCGCCCGCGCCAGGTGCGAGCGCGTTGGCGCCGTCGCGCATCACTTCACCTTCTTGCGGGGCTTGGCCTTGGGCTCCGGCGCCTCGCAGCCGAACTCGACCGCCAGCGCATCGATCACCGCTCCGACGATCACCTCATGCGGCACGTCGCGGCTTTCAACCGTGACGTCGGCCCCGGCATAGACCGGATAGCGCTCCTGCATCAATTTCTTCATCACCTTTTCCGAGTCGCCGCCGGACAGCAGAGGCCGGTTGCCACGCCGGCCGACCCGTTTGAGCAGCACCTTGATGTCCGCTTTGAGCCAGACCGACAGTCCGCGCGCCTTGATGGCGGCGCGTGTGTCGGCGTTCATATAGGCGCCCCCGCCGGTGGCGAGAACCTGCGGACCGTCGTTGAGCAGACGCTGGATCACCTTGCGCTCGCCCTGGCGGAAGTAGGCTTCGCCGTGCTCGGCGAAGATCTCGCTGATGGAGGCACCTGCTGCAACCTCGATCTCGGTATCGGCATCGATAAAGGGCAGGTCGAGCTTGTTGGCAAGCCGCCGCCCTACTGCGGTCTTTCCGGCGCCCATGAGCCCGATCAGCACGATGCTCCGCGGCCCAAGGGCCTCGCGGATCATCGCCAGCCGCTTTTGCTGGTCGTCTTTGCTATTGTAGGCCAGTCCTCGGCTCATCCCACGGTCGAATGGTGAAGGAGTGCCCCAAGCGGCGGCGCGCGACGAACGACTCGGGGGGTGAATTTCCCACGCTGGCAGGGCCCTGTCGAATCGTCCATGATGCAATTGAAGGTAAGCGCTCGCGCGATTTTGGGTCATAATGACGCCCTGTTCGCGTCTAAAAGACAGTTAGGAACACGAGCGCCTGATGCCGACACTGTTTCGTTTCCTGATGATTTTGGGGGTGATCGCCGGTGTTATCACTGGAAGCCTCTATGTGCTCGCGGAATACTTCCAGCCCGAGCCGAAAGAAATCACCAAGGCCCTGCGCAACGTCAAGGGCACCATCGTGGAAACGACGGCCTCGACCGCTCCTAGCGCTGATACTGGCGCCACTGCTGACGTGCCCATTTCCGGCCGAAGCTCAGGACGTCGAGCGCAGTGAGCTGCCGCCGCTCCCGGGCACGAGCCCTGCCGATCCAGGTGAGGGGCCAGCAAATGCACCTCACTCCTTAACTCTTCCGCCAGCCCCGGGCTTCCTGCCGGAACCGACCGGCCCGGCCTTCAACCCTAGCGCGCTGCCCTACGATCTTTGGCGCGGAGTCGAGCCGGGTGAGCTCGAGCGCCTGCTTGCGGCAACGCCGCTCCCATCTCCCTCACCGGTCCTGGCGGGATTGATCGCCCGCGCCCTCGCTACCGGCGACCAGGCGAGCGGCGAGGACCTATTGCCACGCGTAACGGCGCTGGAGGGGGCTGGCCGCGTTGCCGAGGCGGCCGAGTTGCTCGGGCGCGCCGGGACCGGCGATCTCCGGCTCCTCAACCATTACGCGCTTCTGCTGCTGGCGTCGGGCCGCATTGACGAGGCTTGCGAGATCGATCTAGGCGATGCCCTTCAGGCCATCCGCGGCGCCAAATCGGCAAAGCGGGCGCTGCTGGTTCCGGCCTTTTGTGCGGCGGCGAAGGGCGATGCTCCGGGGGCGAAGCTTGCGCTTGAGCTTGCCCGCGACGGGGGCGCGGACACAGCCCTCGCGGCTTCCGTGCTGGGGCGGCGGCAACCGGCCATCCCCAAAGCGGTCGGCGTCATGGATTATCTCTTCCTCAGTCTCGCCGAGAAGCGGCCGACGGCGGGGCTCGCGCCAAAGGCCGAGCCGGAGCTCCTGTTCCTGCTGGCTCATGACGAGACCGCGCCGGTCGAGCTTCGCGTCGCCGCGGCGGAGCGGGCCGCGTCGCTCAACATTGTTACGGGCGAGGATTTGGCGCGCGCCTATCGCCAGGCGGCGCCGGCGTTGCCGAAAACGGCGGCGTCGCCGCCCGCACTCCGGGCGCAGCTATTCGCCAAATTCGAGACCGCCCCCTCCGCGAAGGTCCGCGCCGAGTCCATCGCTGCCCTGCTGGAGAGCGCCCGCGACCAGGGGATCGAGGTGCCGATCGCCGAAGCCCTGGCGCGCGCAAGTGCCGATCTGGCGCGAGACCCGCAAGCGGCCTCCTTCGCCGAGACGGGCATCAGAGTGGCCGCCCTTGCCGGCGACGAGGAGAGCGCCTGGGCCTGGGTCGACGCCGGCGGCGAGCGCGTCGCAAATTGGCAACTCTTGCTCGCCGCCACCGATCCCTTCGGCCCGCGTGCCGAAGCGGCCCTCCAGGAAGGGGTGGACCTTGCCTTGAAGGGCGGCCTTTCACCGTCCCTATTGCATCGTTTGGTCACCGTGCTCGATGCGCTCGATTACAAGGTGCCGATCCCGCTTTGGGACGAGGCCAGCAAGACGCCGCAACCGTCCGACGGCGATCTACCGCCGACCGGCGCGCTGACTGCCCTCAAGCAAGCCGCCGACGCAGGCGAAATAGGACGGACGGTGCTGATCGTCGCCGCGGTCTTGGGACCGAACGGCGCCAAGGGCGCGCATCTCATCGCGCTCAGCGATTCGCTCCGCGCCCTGAAGCGCGTCGGCCTCGATCAAGAGGCGCGGCGGCTCGGCGTCGAGGCGCTCTACGCGCAGTGGCCCTCGCGCAGGAAGGCTTGAACCCGTGGCCAGGAAATCCTCCCGCGGGAAGGAGAGTTCGGAGCTTGCGCTGTTTCTCGACATGCTGTCCGCCGAGCGCGGCGCGGCGGCGCATACGATCGAAGCCTATACGCGCGACCTCTCTGAATTCCTCGCCTTCCTCGCCGCCAAGGGCAAGCACGCCGAGAACGCGAGCGCCGATCACTTACGGGCTTTCCTCGCCGGTCTCGCGCGCAAAGGCTTGGCGCCAACTTCCCGCGCGCGCAAGCTCTCGGCGATTCGGCAGTTCTTCCGCTTCCTCCTTGCCGAGGGAATGCGCGCCGATGACCCGTGTTCGGCGATCGACAGTCCACGGCTCGGGCGGCCGTTGCCGAAGATCCTCTCGCTCGCCGAGGTTGAGACCTTGCTCGACACCGCCAAGCAGGGGAGTGAAACGGCTGTGGAGGGCATCGCCCGCCGCCGCGCGCTCAGGCTTTATGCGCTGCTGGAGACGCTTTACGCCACCGGCCTTCGCGTTTCGGAACTGATCGCACTGCCGCGTAACGTGCTCACCGCCGACGACCAGGTCCTCACCATCAAGGGCAAAGGCGGACGCGAGCGGCTGGTTCCGCTCAACGACGCCGCGCGCGAAGCGATTGCTTCCCATCTCGGCGTGATCCGCGAGGACGAAGCCAAAGGGAAAAGCATCTCGCCCTGGCTCTTCCCCTCGTCCAGCGGCGAGCATCTCACGCGCCAGCGTTTCGGCCAGGAGCTCAAGGCGCTGGCGCTCACCGCTGGAATCGAGCCGGCGCGGGTCTCGCCGCATGTGCTCCGCCATGCCTTTGCCAGCCATCTCTTGGAGCGGGGCGCCGATCTGCGCACCGTGCAACAACTGCTCGGCCACGCCGATATCTCGACCACGCAGATCTATACGCATGTGATCGAGGAGCGCCTGCGGCGTCTCGTCGAGCAGCATCACCCTTTGGCTCAGGCTCATTTAACCAAGCGGAGCTAGACTGGCCCTGAGGCGGAGTCCAGTTGACAGGGCAAAGCCGCAAGGCCACTTACAACCATAATCCCGTTGCCTTATTTGTTGTCTGTCGACTGCCGGGCCGGGGCCCCAAAGGCATAGTCAAGCCGGATGCGCACTTATCTCGATTTCGAAAAGCCGATTGCCGAGCTTGAAAGCAAGGTCGCCGAGCTCAAGGCGCTTGCCGCCGAGCAGCGCTCCGTCTCGATCGAAGAGGAGCTTGCCAAGCTCGAGACCAAGGCCAAGGAGGCCCTGGTCGAGACCTATTCCGACTTGACCCCCTGGCAGAAGACGCAAGTCGCCCGCCATCCCGAGCGGCCGCATTTCAGGCACTACGTCGATACGCTGGTCGAGGATTTTACCCCGCTTTCCGGCGACCGCTATTTCGCCGAGGACCAGGCCATCATCGGCGGCATCGGCCGGCTCGAGGGCCGGTCGATCATGCTGATTGGGCATGAGAAGGGATCGGACACCGAAGGACGCATCAAGCACAATTTCGGCATGGCGCGCCCGGAAGGCTATCGCAAGGCGGTGCGGCTGATGGAGATGGCCGACCGCTTCAACCTCCCGGTGCTGAGCCTGGTCGATACCGCCGGCGCCTATCCCGGTATCGGCGCCGAGGAGCGCGGCCAAGCGGAAGCGATCGCCCGCTCCACCGATTGCTGCTTGAGCCTTGGCGTACCGATCGTTTCGGTGATCATCGGAGAGGGTGGCTCCGGCGGCGCCGTCGCCATTGCCACCGCCAACCGCATCTACATGCTCGAGCACGCGATCTATACCGTGGCTTCGCCGGAGGCGGCCGCTTCGATCTTGTGGCGCGACTCGGCGCGTGCCGTCGACGCCGCCACTAATATGAAGATCACCGCCCAGGACCTTTTCAGGCTCGGCATTATCGACGGGATCATCTCCGAACCGGTAGGCGGCGCGCATCGGGACGGAATCGAGGTGGTGCGCGCCACGGGTCAGACCGTGGTCGAGGCGCTTGCCGCCTACGAGACCCTAACCCCGGCCGAAATCCGCCAGGAAAGGCGGGAAAAATTCCTATCGATGGGCCGCGCCAGTTAGCCGCCGCCACCGCCCAAAAAAGCGCCATCTTTTGAGTCCAACTGCACCCTGAGCAGGCTTATAATACGGGGCCAAATCGGGGGGAGGCGGCGCGCCTGTGAGCGCGCTAACTTCGATTTAACCCCCCACCGTCGATCTTGGCCGAGGTGCGCAAGGGGCACTGCGTATGCTTCGTACAAGCTTTGTCACGGCCGCTATTGTCGCGAGCGTGGTGGTGTTGTCCGCCGCGCTGTCCGGCTGCGGCCAGTTCTCCCCGGCCTATATGAAACCGCTGTCCGCGCAGACGCGCGCGCAGCTTGCCGAGAAGGGCATGACCGAGGAGCAACCGATCCTCATTCGCATCTTCAAGGCTGAATCCGAGCTTGAGGTCTGGAAGGCGCGGGACAACGGCCGCTACTATCACTTCAAGACCTATCCGATCTGTGCGTATTCAGGCGGCTTGGGACCGAAGCTGAAGCAGGGCGACCGGCAGGCGCCGGAAGGGTTCTATATGGTCTCATTCGACCAGATGAATCCCCGCAGCAAATATCATCTGGCCTTCGATATCGGCTTCCCAAATTCATATGACCGCGCGTTGGGCCGCACGGGGCAGCACCTCATGGTGCATGGCGACTGTACCTCGTCGGGATGCTACTCAATGACCGACGCGGTCATCGAAGAGATTTACATCCTGGCGCGCGAGGCGCTCGCCGGCGGCCAGGGCGCGTTCCAATTACAGGCCTATCCGTTCCGCATGACCGCGGCCAATTTGAACGCGCACAAGAACGACCAATGGATCGAGTTCTGGAAGAACCTCAAGGAAGGCTACGACTATTTCGAGATCAGCCGGCTGCCGCCAAAGGTCGTCGTTTGCGAGAAGCGCTACCTGATCAATGCGTCATTCAACGGCAATGTGCGGCCTAGCCCCACCGGCACCTGTCCGTCCTATCAGAAGCTGCCGATCCCGCGCGCGCCGGCCATGCAGGAAGCCTCGCTTAAGCCGAAGAAGAGCGCTTCGAGCCTCTCCAAGCCGCTCGGCAGCGTACTCGGCTTGACCTTCGGTCCTTCGAAGAACAACTACCGCGCCTTCACCTTGGGGCCGGCAACGCCCGGCCGGTAGCAACCGAAAATCGGATTCAAAATTCGGAACGTCGAGGGGGAGGCCTTATACTGCGCCCTCGGATTTTCGATTTGTGACTTACGATTTCCGGCTTTTGCACCATGCGAATCGTTGCCGTCATTCTCGTCGTCGCCCTGGCCGCCGTTGGCTACTACTTGCTCACGCCAGAAGGCAGGCAGTTCATCGACCGTGCGCAGATCAAGATGACGCGCGACAATTATCGCGCGCTGTTCCGCGCCGGCGAAACCCTGCCGGGTATGCCCGAGCTCGCCCGTTTCGACCAGCGGCTCGCCGCCCGCGGCGTTTCGCTCGGCGTGCCGGTCTTCATCCGCATCTTCAAGCTCGACTCCGAGCTCGAGCTTTGGGTCGAGAAGGATGGACGTTTCGTCCGCTTCGCCACCTATCCGATCTGCTTTTGGTCGGGGCGGCTCGGGCCCAAACTGCGCGAGGGTGACCGTCAGGCGCCGGAGGGCTTCTATACGGTCGATTCCGACGCACTCAATCCCAACAGCCGCTGGCACCGCTCTTTCAATCTCGGCTACCCAAACGTTTTCGACCGCTCTTATGGCCGCACCGGCTCCTTCCTCATGGTGCATGGCGGCTGCCAGTCGGTCGGTTGCTATGCCGTGACCGATCCGGCGGTCGACGAGATCTGGCGCATGGTGACGGCGGCGCTCCAGAACGGTCAGACGCGATTCCCGGTGCATGTGTTCCCGTTCCGCATGACCGACCGCAATCTCAGGCTACGGCGTGGCCAGGAGTGGTCGAGTTTTTGGACCGAGTTGAAGAAGGGATACGACCTGTTCGAGCAGACCAAGCTGCCGCCGGCGGTCAGCGTTTGCAACGGGCGCTACGTGTTCGAGCCGGGCAATATCGAGACCTACGAAAACGCGGTGGAAGAGCGCTGCCCGCCCGAGATCGCCGTCAATCCTTAGCTGAAGGCACCGTGGCAGTGCTTGTATTTCTTGCCCGAGCCGCATGGGCAGAGCGCGTTCCGCTGCACCTTGCCCCAGGTTGAAGGATCGGCCGGATTGACCGCGGCCGCGGTCGCTTTGCGTCCGCGTGCGGGCTTGGCCGCGCCGCGTCCATTGCCGCCGGCATCCGCCGTCGCGAGCGCCAATTCGTCCTCGCCCGTGATTGGATCGAAATGGTGCGCCTGCATCGGTGGAAGCTCCGCTTCCTCGAGCGGAGGCACCTCGTCCTGATGCGCAAGCTCCACATGCATCAATTGCCCGGTCACGGCCTCACGCAGCCGCGCCAGCAAGTGCTCGAACAAGGTGAAGCTCTCACTCTTATATTCGTTGAGCGGGTCGCGCTGGCCGTAGCCCCTGAGGCCCACCACCTGGCGTAGATGTTCGATCATCACCAGATGCTCGCGCCACAAATTGTCGAGCGTCTGTAGCAGCACCGCCCGCTCGATCTGCCGCATGATCTGCGGTCCGATATTGGCGGCCTTCTGCGCGAATTTCTCGTCGGCCGCCTTGATCAGGCGGTCTTCCAGCTCGGCCTCGCCGATACCTTCTTCTGCGGCCCAGTCCTGGAGCGGCAGGTCGAGATCGAAAGTCTCCATCATGACCTGCTTCAGGCCCTCGATATCCCATTGGTCGGGATAAGACTTCTCCGGGATATGCGCGGTGAACAGATCGTCGACCACCTGATGGCGCATGTCGGCGATGGTCTCGGAGAGATCGGCATCGCTCAACAGCTCGCGGCGCTGCTCGAAGATCGCCTTGCGCTGATCGTTCATCACATTGTCGTATTTGAGCAGGTTCTTGCGGATATCGAAGTTGCGCGCCTCGACCTTGCCCTGCGCCTTTTCCAGCGCCTTGTTGATCCAAGGATGAACGATGGCCTCGTCCTCTTTCAGTCCGAGCGCCTGCAGCATGCCGTCCATGCGCTGCGAGCCGAAGATGCGCATCAGATCGTCTTCGAGCGACAGGAAGAAGCGCGAGCGGCCGGGATCGCCCTGGCGTCCCGAGCGGCCGCGCAACTGGTTGTCGATACGCCGGCTCTCATGCCGCTCGGTGCCCACCACGAACAGGCCGCCGGCACGAAGCGCCTCGTCCTTCTTCCGGGCGACGTCGTCGGCGATCTGTTTGCGCTTCTTGGCGATCTGCTCCGGCGTGGGCTCCTCGCCGTTCTTCTCCTTCTCCGCCGCGATCCAATCCAGAAGCAGCATGTCGGGATTGCCGCCAAGTTGAATGTCGGTACCGCGTCCCGCCATGTTGGTGGCGATGGTCACCGCGCCGGGCACGCCGGCCTGGGCGATGATACGTGCCTCATGCTCGTGATAGCGGGCGTTCAGCACCTGATGCGGGACTTTCTCCTTCTTGAGCAACTCCGACAGGATCTCGGACTTCTCGATCGAGGTCGTGCCGACCAGCATCGGCTGGGCGCGTTTCCGCGCGTCCTTGATCAAGGCGATGATCGCCCGGTATTTCTCCTGCGCGGTGCGATAGACCTCGTCGTCCTCGTCCTCACGGATCATCTCCATATTGGTCGGAACCTCGACCACATCGAGACCGTAAGTCTCGATGAACTCGTCGGCCTCGGTGACCGCGGTGCCGGTCATGCCGGCGAGCTTCTCGTACAGCCGGAAATAGTTCTGGAAGGTGATGGTGGCGAAGGTCTGGTTCTCCGGCTGGATCGCCACATGCTCCTTGGCCTCGAGCGCCTGGTGCAGGCCCTCGGAGTAGCGGCGCCCTTGCATCATGCGGCCGGTGAACTCGTCGATGATGATCACTTCGTCATTCTTGACGATGTAGTCGCGGTCACGCTGGAACAGCTTGTGCGCCCGGAGCGCCTGTTGCACGTGGTGCACGACGGTGACGTTTTCTATGTCGTAGAGCGACTCGCCCTTGAGCAGGCCTGCGTCGCTCAACAGCCGCTCGACCCGCTCGTTGCCGGCCTCGGTCAAGGTCACCACCCGGGTTTTTTCGTCGAGCTCGAAATCCTCCGCCCCGAGCCTGGGAATGAATGCATCGACGGTGGTGTAAAGGTCGGAGCGATCCTCGACCGAACCCGAAATGATCAGCGGCGTGCGCGCCTCGTCGATCAGGATCGAGTCCACCTCATCGACGATGGCAAAGTAATGACCGCGCTGCACCATCTCGCCGGCCGAATATTTCATATTGTCGCGCAGATAGTCGAAGCCGAACTCGTTGTTGGTGCCGTAGGTGACGTCGCGGCCATATTGCTCGCGCCGCTCGGCGTCGTTGAGCTCGTGCACGATGCAGCCGACGGAAAGCCCGAGGAATTCGTAGATCGCGCCCATCCACGCCGCGTCGCGCCTGGCAAGATAGTCGTTGACCGTCACCACGTGCACGCCGTTGCCGGTGAGCGCGTTCAAATAGACCGGCAGGGTCGCAACCAAAGTCTTGCCTTCGCCGGTCTTCATCTCGGCGATGCGGCCCTCATGCAACACCATGCCGCCGATCAGCTGCACGTCGAAATGGCGCTGGCCGAGCGTGCGCTTGGCGGCCTCGCGCACGGTGGCGAAGGCCTCGGGAAGAAGCTCGTCGAGCTCGGTGCCCGCCTTCACCCGGGCGCGCAACGTGTCGGTGCGGGCGCGCAATTCCGCGTCGGACAGCACGACGACCTCCGGCTCCAGCGCGTTGATCTTCGCCACCACGGGCCAATATTTTTTGAGTTTCCGGTCGTTAGCTGAGCCGAAGACTTTGCTGGCGAGGGTGCCGAAGGACAGCATTGCTAAGCCTCTTGAGCGTGAAGACGCCCGCGGAGATCCCCGTGAAATCGTCGGACAGCGCGCAAAATTGCCCGGGAAACGAGCGCCCGTGAGACATAAGAGTGGGCTCTAGCCTTGTCAACGCGACCTGCGGACCCGCGGAGCCCCGGAGCGCCCGAGGGGAGAGGGGCGGGCTAGGCCGTCTCTTTGAACGGTGCTTCGCGCCGCAGCTTGCCGATCTCGTCGAGGTGATGCTGCAGCGACAGCTTGCTCAGGTTCTCGAGCGGCAAATTAACGAAGATCGAGATGCGCTGATTGAGCATGCGGAAGCAGTCGTCGAAGGCGAACGCCCGCTCCGCCTCATTGCCGGTCGCCTTAGTGGGATCCGGCAGTCCCCAATGCGCCGTCATCGGCTGGCGCGGCCAGATCGGGCAGACCTCGTTGGCGGCGTCGTCGCACACGGTGAACACGAAATCGAGCTTGGGCGCGTCGGGCGAAGCGAACTCGTCCCAGGACTTCGAGCGCAACTTGGAGACGTCGTAATTCGTCTTGCGCAACAGGTGGAGCGCCAGTGGGTTGACTGTGCCGGTCGGATGGCTGCCGGCGCTATACGCATTGAACTTTCCCTTGCCGAGCCGGCTCAAAATGGCTTCGGCCATGATCGAGCGGGCCGAATTGCCGGTGCAGAGAAACAGCACGTTGAGCTGCTTTACGTCCTTGACGGTCTGCTTCATCGGGGGTTCCTCCACTCAATACCTTTTTGTCTCGCGTCACGTCGCTTACTTAATCGGGCAGCAATCGGCAAGCGTCGCTTCGATCAGCGGCGCACAGAGTTGAGGCTTGCCGCGGCAGCAATCCTCGAGCAGGAAGGAAAGCAGCTCGCGCGTGCCCTCCAGATCGACGGCATAGATGACCGAACGGCCTTCCTTGCGCGAGGAGACGAGCCGCGCGCGCCACAGGACGGCCAGATGCGCCGACATGGTATTGCTCGGCACATGCAGCTTCTTGGCGATGTCGCCCGCAGCCATACCGGGAGGGCCGGAGCGGACCAAGAGGCGAAACACCTTGAGCCTGCTCTCTTGCGCAAGCGCGCCGAGCGCGCCAACCGCTGCTGATATTTCCATAACTCTAGAAATATCGAAATCTTGGGCGTCCGTCAATCGCGTGCAAGCTCGCGGCTTGGCAAGGTTACGGCCGGGGTCTAAAACCCGGCCGGGGAAGCAAAACCCAAACCGCTCGCCCGGCTCTTCAGGGGCAGATCGAGGCGAGCCGAAGAGAGGACCATTCTCGTGAAAACCTGGCCAGCCCTGCTGCTCGTCGCGGCGTCCCTAGCTCTTGTTCCGGTTCCCGCCGCGGCCGACGATCCGGTGATCGCGCGGGTCAACGGCGTCGATATCAAGCAATCCGCTCTCGATTTCGCCGCCTCCGAAGTCGGCCATCGCCTCGCCAATCTCGCGCCCCAGGACCGCAAGATGGTGCTGCTGCAATATGTCATCGAGAGCGAGCTGATGGCCGGCGCCGGCCAGAAGGACAATCTCGACAAGACCGAGAGCTTCCCGGGCCGCGTCGCCTATCATCAACGGCGCGCGCTGCGCGACGCCTTCTTCGATGCCAAGATCAGCGACGCGGTGTCGGAAGCCGAGGCCAAGAAAATCTTCGACGAGAAGATCGCCGAGATGAAGCCCGAGCAGGAGGTGCACGCCCGGCACATCCTGGTGGCGACTGAGAACGAGGCCAAGGAAATCGTCGAGCGGCTGAAGAAGGGCGATGACTTCGCCGCACTGGCAAAGGAAAAATCGCGCGACGCCAGCGCCGAGGGCGGCGATCTCGGCTTCTTCCCGCGCGGCCAGATGCTGAAGCCGTTCGAGGACGCGGCCTTTGCGCTCGACGTCGGCGAGATCTCCGAGCCGGTGCAGACGCAGTTCGGCTGGCATGTGATCAAGGTCGAGGAGAAGCGCGATCAGCCGCTGCCGGCCTTCGACCAGGTGAAGGAAGCGATCATCGCCCAGCTGGTGCAGGCGAAGGCTCAGCAGGTGGTGACCGGCCTGCGCGACGCCGCCGAGATCGAAGTGATCGACCCTGAGTTGAAGAAATCCATGGACATTGTCCCGGGCGCCGTCCCGCCGGGCGAGGCTCAGGGCGACGCCCCTGACAAGAACTGACGACGGGCTCGGGCCGCATTGGGGACCATCTCGCCTTTCGCGCCGAATAAGCTGCCGCATCTACCGGCCGTCGACGGCGTGCGACTGGCGACCGCCGCCGCGGGCATTCGCTATCCGGGCCGCACCGACCTTCTGCTCGTGCTGTTCGACCCGGGAACGTCCGTCGCCGGCGTGCTGACCCAATCGAAGACGGCTTCGGCGGCGGTCGATTGGTGCCGCGCGCATCTCGATCACGGTGTGGCCCGCGCGCTGGTGGTCAATTCCGGCAATGCCAACGCCTTCACCGGAAGGCGCGGGGGCGAGGCGGTCGAGCGCACGGCGCAAGCCGCTGCTGAAGCCGCCGATTGCCTCGAGACCGATGTCTATATCGCCTCGACCGGCGTGATCGGCGAGCCGCTCGACGCCGGCAAGATCGCCGGACGTTTGCCAGAGCTTGCCCGCGAGGCAAGGCCCGATGGCTATGCAGACGCCGCGCGCGCCATCATGACCACCGACACTTATCCCAAGCTCGCCACGCGCGAGGCCGAGATTGACGGCGTGCCGGTCACCATCAACGGCATCGCCAAGGGCGCCGGCATGATCGCCCCCGACATGGCGACCATGCTCGCCTTCCTGTTCACCGATGCCGCCATGGAGCCGCAAGTCTTGCGCGCCTCGCTCGATCCGGCGATCGACAATACCTTCAACGCCATCACCATCGACGGCGATACCTCGACCTCCGACACGCTGCTGGTGTTCGCCACCGGCAAGGCGGCGGCGCGCGGCGCGCGGCGCATGGTCGACCCAGGCGACCTCAGGCTCGCCGCCTTCCGCCTGGCCCTGGCCGAGGTGATGCACGATCTTGCGCTCCAGATCGTCAAGGACGGCGAGGGGCTCGGCAAATTCGTCACGGTGAAAGTGACCGGCGCCGAGAGCAAACGCGCCGCGCGCGCCATCGCCAAGTCGATCGCCAATTCGCCGCTGGTCAAGACCGCGGTCGCCGGCGAGGACCCCAATTGGGGGCGCATCGTGGCTGCGGTGGGCAAAGCGGGCGAGGCGGCCGACCGCGACCGGCTCGCGATCTGGTTCGGCGATCTCCTAGTCGCCAAAGACGGCGAGGTGGCGCCCGGCTACCGCGAGAAGGACGGCGCCGCCTATATGCGGCAGCCGGAAATCGTCATCACCGTCGATGTCGGGATCGGTAAGGAAGCAGCAACCATATGGACCTGCGACCTCACCAAGGACTATATCGCCATCAATGCCGACTACCGGTCGTGACTCGAGTATTCCGGCGCAACCTCATTAACCTCGAGATGCGAATATGAGCGAGGGCTCGGAGCGCCCCATCGTCATTGTCGCCGCCTGCGTTATTCTCAACGCAGAAGGCGCGGTGTTGATCGCCAAGCGCCCGGAGGGGCGGCCGCTTGCCGGCCTCTGGGAGTTCCCCGGCGGCAAGGTCGAATCGGGTGAAGTGCCGGAGGACGCATTGACGCGCGAGCTGCACGAGGAACTCGGCATCGAGATCACCAAGCGCGAACTTGAACCGCTCACCTTCGCCAGCCACGCCTATCCCGAGTTCCACCTGCTCATGCCGATCTATCTTTGCCGGCAATGGCGGGGCGAGATCGCCGCGCATGAGGGGCAGGAGCTGCTCTGGGTAAAACCCGACACGCTTCATCTCTATGACATGCCGCCGGCCGACGAACCGCTCAAGGTCGC
>DATICH010000127.1:0-2354 GCA_035456885.1 Methyloceanibacter sp. | reverse complement strand
CTCGAGCGCCTTGTCGACGATCTCGCCGGTGACCGATTGGCCGTGCGGCGTCTCGACCACCACCACGTTCTTGGGCTTCGGATTGAGGGAGTCGGCGGCGAGGTCCTCTTTCGAGGCCGCCTTCATGCGGATGGTCAAAGTGTCGATGCCGGAGAAGGTGCCGTTCGGAAAGCAAACCACCTTGTCGCCCGGCAAAATCAGCGAAAGCACGCAATCGAGTCCGGAGAAGCCGGTGCCGGCGACACCGTAGGTGTAAACATTCTTGGTGCCCCACAGCTCGCGCAGCATTTGCTTCGCTTCCAGCATGCCGCGCAGCACGTCTTTCTGCATGTGGTCGGCGACGCCGGTCTTGGCGAAGCGGTCGAGGACGCGCGGGTCGGTGTTCCCGGGCCCGGGGCCGGCGGCAAGCGTCTCAGGGATATCAAGCTGCGGAAAGATCTTCGTCATGGGAACACCCTCTAGCGTCTAAGGTCATCGCACAAAGAAACGGCACAATCGTCTAGCTGGCCGGCCGCGCCGCCGCAAGAGCGCCGCGAGCACCGACTAAAGCGTGTTTTTGCGGTTTCGGGCAAGCGCCTGGCCAAGGTCCGCGCTCCATAACTAGTATCCTAAAAAGAAGAAGCCCCGTACGGGGGGGTCGGGGCTTCTTCCTGTTAAGTTCCCTGCGGGGGCGGTGATGGGAGGGAACACCATCACCGTCACTAATTTTACGCCTGATCAGGATAAGAGTCGGGACTTTTTTACGAAAATGGTTAAGGTTAACGCCCTCCAAGCAATAAATCGGCCAATTTCGGCCATAGAGGGAACGCGGAATAGCTCATGATCGAAAAGCAATTCGGCCGCGCCGCGTGGCTCGCCGTAGTCTTACTTGCGGTTACAAGTCACGCCGAGGCGGCACCTTGCGGCAATAATTCCTCGGGCTTCCAGGCCTGGAAGCGAGCCTTCGCTCAGGAGGCGCAAGCCCGCGGCATCGGTCCGCAAGGCATCGCCGCGCTGATGGCCACCAATTATTCCGTCGGCACGATCAGGGCCGATCGCGGCCAGAAGAGTTTCAAGCTTTCCCTCGACCAGTTCATGGCCAAGCGCGGCGGCCCCGCCATTGCCGCCCAAGGCAAAGGCAGGAAGGCTCAAAATGCCGCTCTCTTCGCCGCGCTCGAGAAGCGTTACGGCGTGCCGCCGGGTCCGTTGATCGCCATCTGGGGCATGGAGACCGCGTTCGGCAACTATATGGGCAACCAGCCGGTGATTTCGGCGGTCGCTACCTTGGCCTATGACTGCCGCCGCCCAGAATATTTCACCGAGCAGCTCTATTCCGCCCTCCAACTAGTCGACCGCGGCGTGCTGGCGAGCGCAACGCGCGGCGCCATGCATGGCGAGGTGGGCCAGACGCAGTTCCTGCCGAAGAGCATCCTGCTCTATGGCGTCGACGGTGACGGCGACGGCAGGATCAATCTCAACTCGAGGGCCGACGCGCTGGCCTCGACCGCGAATTTCCTCAAGGGTCATGGCTGGATCAGGGGCGCAGGCTATCAGCCTGGCGAGCCGAACTTCGCCGCCATCAAGGGCTGGAACGCGGCCGGCGTCTATCAGCAGGCGATCGCCATCATTGGCCGCCGGATCGACGGTAAATAGCCGCCGTCCCCTTGCCCTTGGGCTCTCGCCCCCAATGCGAATCTGCGCTACCTGCTAAGCGTGGCTCGCAGCACCGACCAGGACGCCAAGCAGGCGCGACAAGCCTCGCGCCGGCTTGCCCAGACGATCGGCAAGTTCATCGCGCTCGCGCTGGTGCTGATCCTGGCGCTGCTCATCGAGCGCTATTGCTCGGTCGAGGTGCCACCGTTCGGCCCCGGCGCCAAGATCGTCTCCGTCGACGGAGACACGCTCCGAGCGGCGAATGGCGAGGAGTATCGCCTGTTTGGCATCGATGCGCCGGAGCTGCATCAGAGCTGCACCGAGTCGAGCGGCAAGTCGTGGCTCTGCGGCCGCGCGGCCAAGGCCAAGCTCACCACCCTCATCAAAAGCGGCAATGTCGCGTGCGAGGCCCGTGCCAAGGACCGCTTCGGCCGCGTCGTCGCAGTCTGTAGCGCCGAAGGCGTGCCCGATATCGGCGAGCAAATGGTACGCGACGGCTACGCCATCGATCTCGGCGGCGGCGCCGGCAACCCTTATCGCGATGCCGAAGCGGAAGCCGAGGCCGCCAAGCGCGGCATTTGGCGCGGCACGTTCGAGCGCCCCTCCGACTGGCGTGCAGCCAATCCCCGCGAAGGCGATTGAGGAAGAAATTGGATGTCCGAGTTCGATCTTGTGCTGTCCGTTGCGCTTGGCATCGGGCTGGCCGCGGCAACCGGGCTTAG
>DATICH010000126.1:0-15115 GCA_035456885.1 Methyloceanibacter sp. | reverse complement strand
CCCGGGTTGGCCAATTGCCGCAGACCCGAGGCTGCGCCATACAGGCGACCATGACATCGCGATCTCCCGGTCCCGTCGCGCGGTTGCGCATCATCCTCGGCGATGCCATCGCCGTGGGGCCCGGCAAGGCCGACCTTCTCGAGGGCATTCGCGAGACCGGCTCGATTGCGGCGGCCGGGCGCCGCATGGGCATGAGCTATAAGCGCGCTTGGCTGCTGGTCGAGACCATGAATGCCTGCTTCGCCCGGCCGGTGGTCGAGGCGGTCAAGGGCGGCAAGGCGGGAGGCGGCGCGAGACTGACACCGCTCGGCGAAGAGGTGCTGGAGCGCTACCGGCGCATGCAAGCGGCGAGCGGCCGAGCCATCGCCGCCGATCTTGCGGCGCTGAAGCGGGCCATGCGCAAGCGCCCCAAATAACCTGCTCGCAGGTGGATATTTCCAGTTGACTATATCGGCCTGGCGGCGTCAGGCTCGATATGGTCAATTGGCTATATCGGTTGGGGCGATGAAACTGAAGCTGCTCGGCCTCGCAGTTCTGCTCGGCAACGCCGTGTTCGGCATGCAGGCGGCGCGGGCACAAGACGTGCCGGTGATTGCCGCGGCGTCGGATCTGCAATTCGCGCTGACCGAGGTGGCCGACGCTTTCGCCAAGGAGAGCAAGCATGAGGTTAAGCTCGCCTTCGGCTCATCGGGCAATTTCTTCCGGCAAATCCAGCAAAGCGCTCCGTTCCAGATGTTCCTGTCGGCCGACGAGCAATTCGTTCTCGATCTGGCGGCAAACGGATTCACCGAGGGAGACGGCGTGCTCTATGCGATCGGCCGCATCGCGATCGTCGCACCGCACGGTTCACCGCTCGTGGCCTACGGCGGGCTCGCCGGCCTCAAACAGGCGCTCGCCGATGGCATGGTGACGAAATTCGCCATCGCCAATCCGGAGCATGCGCCCTATGGCCGGCGGGCGGAGGAGGCGTTGCGCCATGCCGGCTTGTGGGAGCCGATCAAGGACAAGCTCGTCATGGGCGAGAATGTCTCCCAGGCCGCGCAATTCGCCGTATCTGGCGCCGCGCAAGGCGGCATCATCGCCTATTCGCTGGCGCTTGCGCCCGAAATCGCCAAGCTCGGCAATTCAGCCCTTATCCCCGCCGATTGGCACGAGCCGTTACGGCAACGCATGGCGCTCATCAAGCGCGCCGGCGAGACCGCGCAAGCCTTCTACGCCTTCATGCAGGGGCCGGCCGCGCGCGGCATCATGCGCCGCTACGGCTTCCTGCTGCCCGGCGAGACGTCCTGAGACCGGCCGATGGATTGGGAGGCGCTGTGGCTGTCACTTAGACTCGGCGGGTTGACCGTTCTCCTGCTATTGCCGCTGTCGATCGCCTTGGGCCGCTTTCTCGCCATGCGGCCGTTCCGCGGCAAGGCCTTCGTCGAGGCCGCCATTGCGCTGCCGCTGGTTCTGCCGCCGACCGTGCTTGGCTTCTATCTGCTCGTCGCGTTCGGCTCCGCGACGTGGTTGGGACAGATCTATGAGAGGCTGTTCGGCCACACGCTCGTGTTTACTTTCGAGGGCCTCCTCGCCGCCTCGGTCATCATCAATATTCCATTCGCGGTGCAGCCGGCGCAGCGCGCCTTCGAGGCCATCGCGTTGGATTTGCGCGACGCCGCGGCGACCTGCGGCCTGTCCTGGTGGCGCAGCTTGCGCCGGATCGAGCTGCCGCTTGCTTGGCCGGGCATTCTCACCGGCATGGTCCTGGCCTTCGCCCACACCTTGGGGGAGTTCGGCGTGGTGCTGATGGTCGGCGGCAACATTCCGGGGGAGACGAAGACCGTGGCGATCGCCATCTATGACCGCGTCCAGGCCTTCGACAACGAAGCTGCCGGCCGGATGGCGGCGTTGTTGCTGCTGATTTCGCTCGCCGCCATCGCTCTCAGCTTTGCGCTCACCAAGCGGGTCGTACGGCGCTATGGCTGAGTCCCCCTCCCCCAATGCGGCGCTTTCGGTCAACCTCCACCAACAAACGCCGATTCCGCTCGACGCTGAATTCACGGTCGCCCCCGGAGAAATCCTCGCGCTGATCGGCCCTTCCGGGAGCGGCAAATCGACGGCGCTCAGATCGATCGCCGGACTCTACGCGCCGTCGCGCGCGCGCATCGTCTGCAACGGCGCGATCTGGCTCGACCGCGACGCGGGCATCAATCTGCCGGCGCGGGCCCGGCGCGTGGGCATGGTGTTCCAGTCCTATGCCTTGTTCCCGCATTTGACGGCGGCCGAGAATGTGAGCGAAGCGCTCGGCGATCTGCCCGCCGAAGCGCGACGCGACCGGGCGCGTGCACTGCTCGCCCGCGTGCATCTCGACGGCCTCGAGGACCGGCGCCCGGCGGAACTTTCGGGCGGAGAGCAGCAGCGGGTCGCAGTCGCACGCGCGCTGGCACGGCGCCCGGACGTGCTTCTGCTCGACGAGCCGTTTTCCGCCGTGGACCGGGTCACGCGCCGGCGCCTGCGCCGCGAGCTAGCCGAGCTGCGGCGCGAGCTGCCGATGCCGGTGATCCTGGTGACGCACGATCTCGACGATGTGGTAAGGCTCGCCGATCGTATCTGCGTCATGCGCCGGGGGCAAATCCTGCAGACCGGCCCCGTCGAACAGGTGATGACCCGGCCGTCGAGCGCCGAGATCGCCGAGCTGCTGGACTTGGCGGGCGATGTGCCGGCCGTCCGGCAGCCCCGTGGAAGCGCGTAGCCGTTCCGGCTCGCATGACGCATTGAGCCCCCCTAGTGCGATGTTGAGCCTCATTCAGCTATTCTGCTGAGAATTTTTCATTATTTGCACTGAGGTTGCGTCCCTAAACTCGATCTGCCGCACGCATTTGCGGCTGGGGACAAGCTCGGCCTTTTCACCACCTCGAGAATCGACAATGTGTGGTCGCCGCGCATCGGTGGCGTGCTTAAGCCGTGGGACTCGCTGCACTTCTACGCGAGCTACGCGAATTCCTTCCTGCCCGCCAACGGCGACAATTTCGGCGCGCTGAGCGTCACCGCCCAGGAGCTTGAGCCGGAGGAGTTCGCCAACCACGAGGTCGGTTTCAAGTGGACGCCCAAGCCGCGTCTGCTCGTCCAGGGCGCGCTCTATAAGCTCGATCGCGATAACCAGCCGGTGGTGATCGGAGCCGAGACCTTCGCCCGCGGCTTGACCCGGACCCGGGGCGCCGAGCTAGAGATCAGCGGCTACCTGACCGACAAATGGCAGGTGTTCGGCGGCTACGCCTATATGGACTCGAAGATCCTCGAGGCAGGCGACAATCTCGCCTTGGTCGGGAACTCGGTCGACTCGGTGCCGGTGCACACCTTCTCCATGTGGAACAAGTACCAGCTTACCGAGAGATGGGGATTCGGTCTTGGCGTCATCCATCAGGGAGACTGGTTCGCGTCGGCGGACAATCTCGTCGTCGTGCCGGAATATACGCGGGTCGATGCCGCAGTATTCTACGATCTCAACGAGCACTGGTCGGCGCAGGTCAATATCGAGAACCTGTTCGACACCGAGTACTGGATCTCCTCGCACAACAACAACAACATCTCCTATGGCGCGCCGGCCTCGGCCTTCGTGACGGTCAAAGCAAGATGGTAGGCGCCGGCACTGATTGGCTGCGTTGCGCTCCGACGGCTAGTTCCCTGAGGACGGGGTCGCGTCCCAAGTCTTGATGGCGTCGGTCAGCATGGTGTGAAAACTGCCGTCGGTGGTCTTTTCGGCAATGCCTTGACCGAATTGCGGCGCCAAGCTGCGGCACGGCGATTTCTTGGAGAAGGCGACATACATCTCGGCGGAGAGCAGCGCCGGCTCGAGCGCCTCGATCTTGTCCTTGATCCCGGCCCGCGCCGCTTCGGCAACGCCTGGATAGTAGCCCGCGATCAGATAATCGGCGTTGCCGTCCAGCAAGACCTTGAAGGCGTCGTCGATGCCGTCGGCCCGCGCCATGTCGAGCTTGTCCTTGATGAAGGCGTCGAACTCGTTGCCGTAGCTCTCGCCCTCGTTGGTGACGCCTTTCTTGCCGATCAAATCGTCCTGACCGGTGAAGGGGAAGCCTTTGCCCTTCGCCACAAACACGACGACGGGGTCGAACACGAAGGCCGGCTCGACATAATCGAGATTTTCGGCGCGCTGGTCGTTTAAATAGATGCCGAAGATCATGTCGGCCTTGCCGTCGCGCGCCGCCGCTTGGGCGTCGGCCCAAGTCCCCATGAATTTCGACTCGAGCGGGACCTTGAGAGTTTTGGCGATGGACTCGACCAGCATGGGCGCCGCGCCGGCGATCCGGTCGCCGTCCTTGAAGGCGATGACCGGGTATTGCGGATGGCCGGTCGCTACGATCTTGGCACAATCATCCGCGGCCAAGGCGGCATGGCCCGTCAGGGCGAGGGCGGCGGCGAAGCTCAAGCTGACAATTTTTCTCATGATCGGGGGTTCCTGTAGCGGCCAGCGTCGAGGTTCATATGTATGCAACGGCTATCGGGTCTTGGCCGGCTCGGTTCGTCCCTTCGCCTGCGCCTTGACACGATCAACTTCGGCCTGAGAGACCTTTCCCGCCTTCACCAGCGCTTGTACGCAGGCCGGCGATAGTCCGGGGCCCGCCTTTTTCATGCAAAGATTCAAGGCAGCGGATTGCAGTCCGTAATCGCCGCAGAACTTTTTGTAGTCGTTGGCGCAGTTGTTCTGCATATCCTTGGTGATGGTCCCCGCTTGGGCCCAAGCTGACGTTGATGCCGGGCAAAGCAAGGCCGGAAGGAAAACAAAGGCAAGCAGCCTGGCGCGAGCGCGCGTCATCACGGATCCCTCTCGTTTGGAACTAAGCTTCTAGCACGGTTCCAAAATCGGCGGCACCCGCAATAGGGGGTTGACACGAGGACAAACCGAACTCCGTGAACGGGATGAAATCTACAATTTGACCTTTTTTGACCTCGGTTACGTCCTCGCCAATCTCGATCAAGCCGTCCGCTTCGCGCAACGAGGAGATCAGCCCCGAACCGTCACGGGGAAATTTTGCGACCTGCAGGTTTCCGTCGGCATCGCTGGTCAGCCTGGCGCGCCAGAACTCACGCCGCCGCGCTTTCTTGGTCTGGGCAAACGCGGCGGGCAGCGGAAAGCGGCGAGGCTCCGGCCACGCGCCGCCGGCGAGCCGGGTCAGGACCGGGCGCACATAGATGACGAAGCAGACGAACACGGCGACCGGATTGCCGGGGAGCCCAAGCACCACGCAATCGCCGATCTGACCGAAACTCATCGGGCGTCCGGGCTTGATGGCGATCTGCCAGAGATGCCGCTTGCCGAGCGCATCGAGGCTGCGCACAACGTGATCCTCGGCGCCCTGGCTTGCGCCGCCGGAGACGATCATGACATCGTAGTTGCGGCTCACTTCGCCGAGCGCCGCCTTCACCCGCTCGGCCTGGTCGGGAAGCACGCCGAGATCGGCAGGCTCGGCGCCGGCGGCGCGAACCAGAGCCTGAAGCATCGGTGCATTGGCGTCATAGACCTTGCCCGGCGCAAAATCCGCCCCGGGGCGGATGATCTCATCGCCGGTGGAGACGATGGCGACTTTCAGCGGCGCATAGCAGACGAGCCGATTCAGCCCGGTGGCGGCGGCAGCGGCTAGCTCTTGCGGCCGCAATCGCATCCCGCGTTCGGCAAGCACCACGCCTTGCTTGGCGTCCTCCCCGGCGAGCCGCCGATTAGCGCCTTGTCTGAGGCCCGGCGGAACGGCGGCCCAGACTTGATCGCCGCTCTGCTCGAGGCGCACATCCTCCTGCATCGCCACCGTGTCGAGGCCTTGCGGCATGACCGCGCCGGTGAAGATACGGACTGCGCCGTCTCGCGGCGGCACGGCGGTGAATGGATGACCGGCTGCGGCCTGGCCGATCACCTTAAGCCTCGCCCCCCTCCCCTTATTATACGCCGCGTAGGCGAAGGCATAGCCGTCGACCGCGGCGTTGTCGTGGGCGGGGATGGGCCGCGGCGCGACCACAGGCTCGGCCAGGAAGCGGCCGGCCGACTCTGCCAAGGGCACCGACTCGATCTCGGCAACCGGATGCACGCGCGACCGCAAGATCGCCAGCGCCTCGTGATGGGGTAGCCGGTCCTTGTCGAGGACAAAGCAGTCGTCGATTAACTTGGTCATTTCAGCTTGAGCCCGAGATGGCTCACGATGAAGTCGGTCATCGCCGCGACGTCATCGAGCTGGAACACCGGCAGATCGTCCTGCTCGGCATCGGGCCGATCCGAGGCGATCGCCACGATCTGCGGGAACCGGCCACGCAAGGCCTCGCGCGACGTGGCGCCCTCTTTGCGGATTTCGATCTTGGGAAAGGCCTCGCGCTTGAATCCCTCGACCAGCACAAGATCGCAGGGCCCCGCATAAGCCAGCACCTCGGCAAACGACATCTCGGCCGCGGCGCCGAGTTCGCGCATCAGGGCGAAGCGCTTAGGCGAGGAAACCGCGACCTGGCAGGCTCCGGCTTCGCGCAGCATGAAGGAATCGCGCCCAGGATGATCGATCTCGAACTTTTCGTGCGCATGCTTGATCACCGAAACCGCGTAGCCTCGCCGGGTCAGCTCGCCGATCAGGCGGACCATGAGCGTGGTCTTGCCCGAGTTCTTCCAGCCGACCACGCCGAACAGGGGCGGCGTCACCGCGTCTGCTCCCGCAAGATGTCATCGGCATGGGAGAGATCCCCGGGCCGGTTGATGTTGAAGAAGGGATCGATGGTCACGCCGCCAATCTCAATGTCGGGAAAGAAAACTTCGACTGCCCCATGCTCGGCAACCCATTTGCCGGCCTTGCGCTCACCCGCTTTCAGCGAGGCGGCGAGCGCGGGCGCGAGGTCCACGGGCCAAAGCCCGACCACCGGATGGGTGCCGACATTCGACCGCGCCACGAGCAGTTTGGGGTGGTCCCCCTGCTCGCTGAGGAAGCGCCGCACCAGATCCAAAGGAAAGAAGGGCGTGTCGGTCGCGAGGGTGACGGCATGGGGAATGCCGGGGCAGTTCGCCCTGACCCATTCAAGTCCGGCATGCACGCCAGCCAGGGGGCCGGCAAATCCCGTGACGCTGTCGGCGGCGATGGGGAGATCGAATGCGGCGAAGCGGGAGGGCTCGCCATTGGCGTTGATGACCATAATGGAGACTTGGGGCCTCAGGCGCTCGACGATTCGGGCGAGAATCGGCCGTCCTCCAAGCTGCCTGAGACATTTGTCGCCGCCGCCCATGCGGCTCGATCTGCCGCCGGCTAGCAAAATCCCGGCGACCGGCTGGAAAGGAAGCATCTCGCAAGTCTATAGGCCAGAGGCCGTCACCTCCAGGCTCGGCTCCGGTACGCGCGGCTCCATGCCATAGGCGCGCTCGATCCTGACCGCACAGAATTTGTATTCGGGAATCTTGCCGATCGGGTCGAGCTGCGGATTGGTGAGGATGTTGGCGGCCGCTTCGACATAGGCGAACGGAATGAACACGTTGCCTTCCTGGATGCCGAGATCGGCGCGGGCGGTCAGCTCGATCGAGCCCCGGCGCGTCGTTACCCGGACCGTCTCGCCCGCCTTGACCCCGTATTTGGCGAGCGTCTTTGGATGGAGGCTCGCCGTGGGTCCAGGTTCGAGCGCATCGAGCACATTGGCGCGGCGGGTCATGGCGCCGGTATGCCAATGTTCGAGCTGGCGGCCGGTAATCAGCACCAACGGGTATTCGTCGTCGGGAACCTCGGCGGGCGGCAGGATATCGGCGGGAACCAGCTTGGCGCGGCGTGTCTCGGTGGGAAAGCCGTCGCCGAACACGACCGCCTCACCCGGGTGGTCCGGCTCGGGACACGGATAAATCACCGAGGATTCGCGCTCCAGCCGCTCCCAGGTGATGTTGTCGAGCGAAGGCATGGCAAGCTTCATCTCGGCGAACACCTCGGAGGGATGATTGTAGGTCCAGGGAAGGCCCAAGCGCTTGGCGAGTTCCACGATGATCCAGAGATCCTCGCGGGTGTCGCCCGGGAGCTTCAGCGCCTTGCGGCCCATCTGCACCTGGCGATTGGTGTTGGTCACGGTGCCGGCCTTCTCGGGCCAAGCCGAGGACGGCAGGATCACATCAGCCATCATCGCCGTCTCGGTGAGGAAGATATCCTGCACGACGAGGTGCTCAAGCTTGGCGATGCCGGCGCGGGCATGGTCGAGATCGGGATCCGACATGGCCGGGTTCTCGCCCTGGATATACATAGCCTTGACCTTGCCCTCATACGCCGCATGCACGATCTCGACGACGGTCAGGCCCTTTTTCTTCGAGAGCGGCGTCTTCCAAAGGTCTTCGAACTTCTTATGGATGTCCAAGCTCGTGACGTCGGCATAGTCCGGGTAGAACATCGGGATCAGGCCGGCGTCCGAGGCGCCCTGCACATTGTTCTGGCCGCGCAGCGGGTGGAGCCCCGTGCCTGGTCTGCCGACCTGGCCGCACATCAGCGCCAGCGCAATCAGGCAGCGGGCATTGTCAGTGCCGTGCACGTGCTGCGAGATGCCCATGCCCCAGAAGATCATGGCGCGCTCGGCGCGGCCGAAGGTACGAGCGACCTCGCGGATGGTCTTGGCGTCGATGCCGGTGATCGGCGCCACCGATTCCGGGCTGTAGCTGGCGAGGTGCTGCTTCAGCTTCTCGAAATTCTCGGTATAGGCCTGGAGATATTGGACGTCGTAGAGCCCCTCCTCCACGATCACGTGCATGATGCCGTTCAACAGCGCCACGTCGCTCGCCGGCTTGAATTGCAGCATATAGGTGGCGTGCTCGCGCATGGCCTGACCGCGCGGGTCGATGACGATCAGCTTGGCGCCGCGCTTGGCGGCCTGCTTGAAATAGGTGGCCGCGACGGGATGGTTCTCGGTGGGATTGGCGCCGATGATCATCACCACATCGGCATGCTCGACCTCGTTGAAGGTCGCAGTCACGGCGCCCGAGCCGATGCCCTCGATCAGGGCAGCCACCGAGGAGGCATGGCAGAGCCGCGTGCAGTGATCGACATTATTAGTGTGGAAGCGCGTGCGGATCAGCTTCTGGAAGAGATAAGCCTCTTCATTGGTGCATTTGGCCGAACCGAATCCGGCAATCGCCTCGCCGCCATGCTTCTCGGCGGCCTTGGCGAGACCTTGGGCGGCGACATCGAGCGCTTCCTTCCAGCTCGCCTCGCGGAAATGCGTATAGGGGTCGGAGGGATCGACATTCACGCCCTTGGGCAGGCCGGGCTTGCGGATCAACGGCTTCATCAGGCGCTGCGGGTTGGTGACATAGTCAAAACCGAAGCGGCCCTTGACGCAGAGCCGGTTCTCGTTGGAGTAGCCGTCGCGGCCCTGCACGAAGGCGATCTTCTCGTCCTTGATCTGATAGCTGATCTGACAGCCGACGCCGCAATAGGGGCAGACCGAGTGAACCTCGCGATCGACCTCGCGGCTGCCATGCTGGGTGACCGGATCGATGATCGATTTCGGCATCAGCGAGCCGGTCGGACAGGCCTGCACGCATTCGCCGCACGCGACGCAGGTCGACCTGCCCATCGGATCGTCGAAATCGAACACCGGCTTGGCGTCGAAGCCCCTGAAGGCCATGCCGATCACGTCGTTGACCTGCACCTCGCGGCAGGCGCGCACGCAAAGACCGCATTCGATGCAGGCGTCAAGATTGACCGCCATGGCGGGGTGCGACAGGTCGGGCCTCACCTCGCGCCGCGCCGGGAAGCGGGAATGCTCGATACCCTGCACCTCGGCCCAATGCCAAAACGGGGCCACGCGATCGGGCGAGTCCGCGTGTGAAGGCTGGTCGGCGAGCAGCAGCTCCATCACCATGCGGCGGGCCTTGACCGCGCGCTCGGTCGCAGTCTTCACCACCATATTCGGTGTCGGCTTGCGGATGCAGGAGGCGGTGAGCACGCGCTCGCCCTCGACCTCAACCATGCAGGCACGGCAATTGCCGTCGGCGCGGTAGCCGGGCTGGGGCAGCCAGCAGAGATGCGGGATGTCGAGCCCCTCGCGCTGGGCAACCTGCCAGATGGTCTCGCCGGGTCTCGCCGAAACCACCTTGCCGTCAAGAGTGAAGAGCAATTGATCGGTCATTCGTCGCTTCCAATCTAATAGCGATCGGGTCGGCCTGCCACCTCTGTGCGGGCGGGCTCATCCGTGAAAAATTCCATCGCGGTGATGAAGGCATTGGGGGCGGCCTGGCCCAGCCCGCAAATCGAGGCATCGCGCATGGCCTGGGCCAACTCATTGAGCAGATCGCCGTTCCAATCTTCCCGCTCGAGCAGCGCCACGGCCTTGTCGCAGCCGACACGGCACGGAGTGCATTGGCCGCACGACTCGTCTTTGAAGAAGCGCAGCAGGTTGAGCACGATTTCGGTGACATCGTCCTGGTCGGAGAACACGACAATGGCGTGGCTGCCGACGAAAGAGCCATATTTGTCGAGTGTGCCGAAATCGAGCGGCAGATCGGCAAGCCGTTCAGGTAAGATGCCGCCGGAGGCACCGCCCGGCAGATAAGCCTTGAATTTGTGCCCGTCTTCCATGCCGCCGGCGAGTTCGACCAGTTCGCGCGCGGTGATGCCGGCGGGTGCCAGGATCACGCCCGGCTGTTTCACCCGGCCTGAGACCGACCACGAGCGGAAGCCCTTGGCGCCGTTCACGCCTTGGTCGGCGAACCACTTGGCGCCCTTGTTCAGAATCTCCGGCACCCAATAGAGCGTCTCGACATTCTGGTTGAGCGTGGGCCGGCCGAACAGACCCACCTCGGCGATATAGGGCGGGCGATTGCGCGGATAGCCGCGCTTGCCCTCGATCGATTCGATCATCGCCGACTCTTCACCACAGATATAAGCGCCGGCGCCGCGCCGAAGCTCGATGAAGCCCTTGTCGACAATGCCGGCATTCTCCAGCGCCTCGATCTCATGCGCCAGGATGTGCAGCACGGCGGGATATTCGTCGCGCATATAAAGATAGATGCGCTCGGCCTCGACCGCCCAGGCGCCGATCAGCGCGCCCTCGAACATCTGGTGGGGATTGCGCTCGAGATAATAGCGGTCCTTGAAGGTGCCGGGCTCGCCCTCGTCGCCATTGATGGTCATCAGCCGTGGGCCTGGATAAGAGCGCACGATCTGCCATTTGCGCCCGGTGGGGAAGCCGGCGCCGCCGAGCCCGCGTAGGCCGCCGTCCATCAGCTCCTTCATGATGGCATCGAAGCTCAACCCGCCTGACCGGCATTTCTCGAAGAGGCGGTAGCCGCCTTTCGCACGGTACTCGTCGAGCGTCACATAGTTCGGCATCACCGCCTCGCGCTTGCCGCTCTTCACCACTTTGGCGACGCTGTCCGGCGTCGCATGGTCGACATGCAAGTGACCCACCTCCGCGACCGGCGCGGTGTCGCAGCGCCCCATGCAAGGCGCGTAGAGTACGCGCACTTCGTGCGGATCGACGCGGGATTTGAGCGCATCGTGCAACGCGGCGGCGCCCTTGATGGCGCAAGTGATTGAATCGCAAACGCGGATCGTGGTGGGCGGCGGCGGCGTCTCGCCCTCCTTGACCACATCGAAATGCGCATAGAAGGTCGCGACTTCATAGGCGGCGGCCTGCGGCATGCGGAGCTCCTCGCAGAGCGCTTTCAGATGCCGGGCCGAGATATAGTGGTAGCGGTCCTGGATGAGGTGCAGATACTCGATCAGCAGGTCGTGGCGTCGCGGACGGTCGCCGAGAAGCTCCCTAATCTCGTCAAGCGCTTCGACGTCGAGCTGGCGCCCCTTGGGAAACCCTCTCGCACGCTTGCGCGAGCCGACATGTCTTGCCGGCCGGTCCGGACCGCCGTTGCTCGGCGTCGTCTGCTCCACGCGACCTGATCCCTTTTCCTCTGACCCCGCGAATGGAGTCCGTTGCCCAGCCGTGCCGGAAAAGGCGGCAATCAGCCGTGGCGTTGATACAGCGAGTAACCTATGTCGGCAAGGTCGGCCCGCGAGGTGCCAAAGTGGTTGAAAAGCGGCAAGCGGGCATGACGCCGTTAGCACTTTTTTCCGCGGGAATCCCGGTCTACATAACATCGCGCCAGGGTCCCGTACCCTGAATATAGGCAGTAAGGTCCAGCCTTCACATGGCCGATCTGACCGAGGCATTTCACACGGCGTTGCGGCTCATCGCCACTTTCGACCCAAGACTTATTGGGATCGTGCTGCTATCGCTGAAAGTGAGCCTGACCGCGGTGGTCATCGCCAGCATGCTCGGCTTTGCCCTGGGCGGCGCGCTTGCCGTCTATCGCTTTCCCGGTCGGGGCGCGCTTTCCGCCACGCTCAGCGCCCTGATGGGGCTTCCCCCGGTGGTGGCGGGCCTATTCGTCTATCTGCTCCTTTCCAATACCGGCCCGCTCGGTGTGCTCCAGCTGCTCTACACGCCGACGGCGATGATCATCGCCCAGGTGGTGATCGTCACGCCGATCGTCGGCGCGTTGACCCGCCAGGCCTGCGAGGACCTGTTAGAAGAATATGACGAGCAGCTGCGCTCGCTCGGCGCTTCGTCCAGCGCTATCATCCGGACCTTGTTGTGGGACGGCCGCTACCGGCTGATCACCGCGGTGCTCGCCGGCTTCGGGCGCGCCATCGCCGAGGTCGGCGCGGTGATGATCGTCGGCGGCAATATCGACCATGTCACCCGGACCATGACCACCGCCATCGCGCTCGAGACCTCCAAGGGGAACATCGCCTTTGCTTTGGCGCTCGGCATCGTCCTTCTGGTGATTGCCTTCGCCGTCAACGCCGCTCTCATGGGAGTGCGCCGCTTTGCAAACCGGCTTGCCTATGCTTGATCCAACCATACCGCCCGGAGGTCTGAGCGTCCTCCTGGACGGCGCAGCGCTCCTGCCGCTCGAGCTTCGCGGCCTTACCTACGAGGCCGGAGAGAAGCGGGTGATCGACCGCCTCGATCTCACCATCGAGAATCGCGGCATCACCGTCATCATGGGACCGAACGGCGCCGGCAAGAGCGTGCTGCTCCGGTTGATGCACGGCCTGATCGCACCGACGCGGGGCGAGATCCTGTGGGCAGGCAAACCCCTCGACCGCGAGCTCGCCCGCCGGCAGGCCATGGTGTTCCAAAAACCGGTACTGCTCCGCCGCTCCGCCGCGGCCAATATCTGGCACGCGCTCGGCTTGCGCGGTATCGAGCGGGGCGAGCGCGGCATCCGGGTCGACGGTGCGCTAAGGCTCGCCGGGCTTGAGCGCCACGCGGCAATGCCGGCACGGGTGCTGTCCGGTGGGGAGCAGCAGCGGCTCTGCCTCGCCCGCGCGCTCAGCCTCGAGCCCGAAATTCTGTTCCTCGACGAGCCGACCGCGAGCCTCGACCCGGCCTCGACTTTGGCGATCGAGGGACTGCTGATCGACGCGCAACGTCGCGGCATCAAGATTATCGTGGTCACCCACGATGTCGGCCAGGCGCGGCGGCTCGCGCAGGATGTCGTCTTCCTGCATCATGGGCGGGTTATCGAGCACCAGCCGGCGAAGGAATTTTTCCGGGGGCCGGAGAGCGAGGCGGCGCGCGCCTTCCTGACCGGCGGACTCGTGCTCTAGGCGAAGGAGAGCCTCATGCGTTGGAACCCTGGTCGACGCGGCGTGCTTGGCCTTGTCCTCGGTGCCTGCCTGTTTGCGGCGGTGCCTGTCGCACTTCAAGCCGAAGACAAGTTCATCATCGTGCAGTCGACGACCTCGACCCAGAATTCCGGGCTGTTCGAGCACATCTTGCCGATGTTCACCGAGACGACGGGCATCGACGTCAGAGTCGTTGCGGTCGGCACGGGGCAAGCGCTGAAGAACGCCGAGAACGGCGACGGCGACGTGGTGCTGGTGCATTCCAAGCCGGACGAGGAGAAATTCGTCGCCGATGGATGGGGCGTGAAGCGTCACAATGTCATGTATAACGACTTCGTCATTGTCGGGCCGGCCGCCGACCCAGCCAAGATCGCCGGCGTGAAGGATGCGGCGGAAGGCCTCAAACGAATCGCCGAGGCGGAGGCACCCTTCGCTTCACGGGGCGACGAGTCGGGCACGCACAAGGCCGAGCTCAAGCTCTGGCAGGACGCCGGGGTCGATCCAAAGCCTTCGAGCGGCAAATGGTATCTCGAGACGGGCTCGGGCATGGGCGCGACCCTCAACACCGCCGTCGGCAAGCAGGCCTACACGCTCACAGATCGCGGCACCTGGCTCGCCTTCGCCAATAAGGGCGACTTCAAGGTCCTGGTAGAAGGAGACCCGAAGCTGTTCAATCAATATGGAGTGATCCTGGTCAATCCAGCCAAGCATAAGAAGATCAAGGCCAAGGAGGGCCAAGCCTTCATCGACTGGCTTACCGGCAAGGAAGGGCAAGACGCAATCGCCAGCTTCAAGATCGGGGGAGAGCAACTCTTCTTCCCCAATGCCGGCCCGCAAAGCTGAGGGCTTCGCTTCGCTCATGCACGGCTATCGCGGACTAGTTTTGTGACCTCAGTCGCGCCTCGCCTGGTCTGCACACCTGCGCCGGACGATCTCATCGGCCAGTGCGTCCGCGACCATGCCGTTGGCATAGGCGTCGAGATGGACCCAGCTGACCAGATGGTGCCGTTCTTGGTCGAGCAGTCCGACAATGTCGACGAATGGCAGCTGCTTGTCGTGTGCCCAATGCTCAAGATCGCGCATAAGCCGAGCGTGAATCAAAAAGTTGAACTCGTATCCTGAGATGGGCTCGCCACGCTGCAAGATGCGCTCGATCGTGGAGACCTCGTCACGATACGTCACACCTTTCATGCTCTGACGCTGGGCCTCGGGGATACCGAACCAGGATTTCGAATTTGCCTGCTGGTTCGCGACGATGAACAGGATGTTGCGGCGTTCGGCCAGCTCTCGGATCTCCTCAAGGTCCATAAGGAACGCCCGGCTTGTTCGCGCGCTGACGTCGCGCAACGACTCGAGCGCGGAGGCCGCTGACACTTGCGCGCCAGCTTCGAACAGGCCATCGACGAACCGCGCCAGGACCAAGGTTCGCGTCGTCACACCCCACGCGCCCTGTAGCCATCCAGGGGAAGGCGGCTTCATGGGCGCATATTGCC
>DATICH010000125.1:0-2428 GCA_035456885.1 Methyloceanibacter sp. | reverse complement strand
GTCTTAACACATGATGATTTCGTCATGGCCGGATTGGCCCGGCCATCCACGGCCCTGGTTTGCGGCGGGGGTCCGCAAAACGTGGATGCCCGGCACAGGGCCGGGCATGACTGTGGATGGATTGTAAGATACCCCAACAGTCCCCTCAGCGATATGGCGCGTCAAGCGCCAGATTCTTGGCGATCTCGCGCTCCCAGCGGTCGCCGTTCGCCAGCAGCCGCTTCTTGTCGTAATAAAGCTCTTCGCGGGTTTCGGTGGCGAACTCGAAATTTGGCCCTTCCACAATGGCGTCGACCGGACAGGCCTCCTGGCAGAAGCCGCAATAGATACACTTCACCATGTCGATGTCGTAACGGGTCGTGCGGCGCGTCCCATCGTTGCGGCGGGGGCCAGCCTCGATGGTGATGGCTTGAGCCGGGCAGATGGCCTCGCAAAGCTTGCAGGCGATGCAGCGCTCCTCACCGTTTGGGTAGCGCCTGAGCGCATGCTCGCCGCGGAAGCGCGGGCTGAGCGGGCCCTTCTCGAAGGGGTAGTTGAGGGTCGCCTTCGGGGCCACGAAATATTTCAGAGCAAGCCAGAAGGCTGACAGAAACTCTATCAGCAATAACGACTTGGCGGCTTGGGCGAGACGCTTCACGCGCGCGCTCCTCTTAAACACCATGCCATATCTGCAGGACCACCGCGACGATCACCACCATGGCGAGCGAGAGCGGCAAGAAGACCTTCCAGCCGAGCCGCATCAATTGATCGTAGCGGTAGCGCGGCACCATGGCCTTGACCATGGCGATCAGGAAGAACAGGAAGCAGACCTTCAGAACGAACCATAGCACGCCCGGTATCCAGGTGAAGGGCGGCACCGGGAACAGCGGCAGCCAGCCGCCCAGAAACAGTACCGTGCCGAGCGCGCACATCAGGACGACGGCGACATATTCGCCCAGCATGAACAACATATAGGGGGTCGAGGAGTATTCGACCATGAAGCCGGCGACGAGTTCGGATTCGGCTTCGAGCAGGTCGAAGGGCGGGCGATTGGTCTCGGCCAGCGTCGAGATGAAGAATACCACGAACATCGGCAACAGCGGCAGCCAATACCAGCCGAACAGGCCGAGCGCGCTGTCCTGGGTCTCGACGATGGCGGTGAGATTGAGCGTACCAGCGACGAGGAGCACGGTGATGATGACGAAACCGATCGAGACCTCGTAGGAGACCATCTGCGCCGCCGATCTCAGCGCGGCGAGGAAGGCGTATTTCGAGTTCGACGCCCAGCCCGCCATAATCACGCCGTAGACCTGCAAGCTCGAGATGGCGAAGATATAGAGAATGCCGACATTGATGTCGGCCACTGCCCAGCCCTTGTCGACGGGAATGACTGCCCAGGCGGCAAGTGCAAGCCCGGCGGTAACCAGTGGCGCCAGCAGGAAGATGCCCTTGTTGGCCCCAGCCGGAATAATCGGCTCCTTGAACACGAATTTGAGCAAGTCGGCGAAGGATTGCAGCAGCCCCCACGGGCCGACCACGTTCGGCCCACGCCGCATCTGCACTGCAGCCCAAACTTTGCGGTCGGCGTAAAGCAGGAAGGCGACGATGATGAGAAGCGTGACGATCAGCGCCACGCTTTGCGCCACGATCAGGGCAACTGGCAGACCGTAGTTCGACCAAAACTCAGCCATGGGTGCCGGTCGCCTTGTCGCTGCGGCCCGCGTGCAGCGCGCTTAGGTTGGCCATGATCGCCGACGCGCGCGCGATCGGATTGGTGAGATAGAAGTCGTCGACCGCGCGGCCGAAGCGCTCCTTGCCGGTCTTCGCCGGCCGGCCGGCGAGGCGCTCGATGGCGGCGGCGTCGGCGGGAACGATCTGATCGAGCAAGGCGAGATGCGGATGCGCCTCGTACATCTTCGCTCTGAGTTGTTGCAGGCTGTCGAAGGGGAGCGCCATGCCGAGGACACCGGAGAGCGCGCGGACGATCTTCCAGTCCTCGCGGGCCTCGCCGGGCGGAAACACGGCGCGCGTGGTCATCTGCGACCGTCCCTCGGTATTCACGTAGGTTCCGGCCTTCTCGGTATAGGCGGCGCCTGGCAGGATCACATCGGCGCGGTGCGCGCCTCTGTCGCCGTGGCTCCCCTGATAGATGACGAAGGCCTGGTCGAGGCGTTCCATGTCGATCTCGTCGGCGCCGAGCAGATAAACAACGTCGATCTCACCGGAACTCGCGGCGCCGAGCATGCCGGCCACGTCGAGGCCGCCTTTGCCCGGAACGAAACCGAGATCGAGAGCCCCGGCGCAGGCAGCGGCGGTCTGCAAGACATTAAAGCCGTTCCAGTCGGTCTCGGGCTTGAGTGCGCCAAGGGCGATGGCGGCCTTGGCGGCAAGTGCAAGTACGGCATCGCCGTCCGGCCTGGCTAGCGCCCCCTGCCCCAAAATCAGCATC
>DATICH010000124.1:0-4192 GCA_035456885.1 Methyloceanibacter sp. | reverse complement strand
CACCGTGGCGACGTTGAGCTCGATGCTCATGCCGTGATGCCGGGCCTCTTCTGAGGCGTCGCCCACGGTGTTCTGTGCGGCCATGGTACCCTGACGGGTGATCGCGCCGGTCCGCGCGAGGATGGCCTCAAGGAGCGTGGTCTTTCCGCTCAAGTATGGGCCAACCAGTGCGATGCAGCGGGCGCTGCGGGCTGGTTGGCCCTGCGCTTGGCCCATGATCTCCTCCCTTGGCGGTTATGACCCGCACGGAGAAGGCTCCTGACGCACCCACCCGCGCAAGCCTTAATGACGTTATGGTGACAAGGGGAAGGGCCGATGGCAAGAGGCCCAATTGGGGTAGGTGACCGCGGCTAAGACCGGTGCCGATGGTCGGTGAGATCGCGCAAGGCGGTTGACTTGGCGCTTCTGACATCCCACTGGAACCCATCGCCGCGCGAGACCGTTACGCTTGCAGATCGTGAGCAACAATTACGGTGATCATTATGCGTGGAACTTTGATTGCGGCGCTGGCGGTGGGATTCGCCGCGCTGGTTTTCGCCGGTAAGCCCGCTGCGGCGACACCGGCCAATGCGGCGCTCGCCTATGGCGAGACCAATGCCGGCGTCGTCGAACAGGTCGGCCGGAAATACCGCTACTCGCGGAGATACCGTCGCGGCCCGTATTATCGCGGCTACGCCTATCGGCCGTATTATCGGCCCTACGCCTATTACGGCTACCCGTATTATTACCGGCGTGGCCCGGGCGTCAGCTTCTGGTTCGGCTTCTAGGAGATGACTCGGAGGCGAGCTAGTTGCTCGCCTCCGCTCCGCCGTCGCGAACGACCACGAGCCGGTCGGTGCCGGACTCCGCGCCCCACATTTCGCCGGGGCGGCCGAGCATTTGGCGCACCGCCGCACCCGGCTGGTCGCTCGGGAAGCTTTCGAAGCTCGACGTCGCCGGATCGAATTTCAGAATGGCGTTGGCGGTGAAGTCGCTGACCCAGATCTTGTCCTTGTCGTCGACGAATACCGCATAGGCTTTCGCCCCCTCGCCAGGCAGCTTGTGCACCTGCCATGACTTGGCGGCCGGATCGTAGACGCTGAGATTGCCGGCGTTCCACTCGCTCACCCACAGCCGTCCCTTGGAATCCGACCAGACGCGGCGCGTACCGGCGTCGGGCGTCTTGGGCTCGATCACCGCGGTCTCGCCGGTCTCGAGGTCGGGCTTGCCGAGGAAGCTTCCGGCGAGCGAGACGTAGTAGATCTCGCCGTCCGGCGTCGCGTCGATGCCGTAAGGCCCCCTGCCCTTCGGCGCGTCCCACACATCCATCTTGCCGCTCGCGGGATCGAGCCGCCCGTAAATGCCGCCCTGCCCGGTGAACCAGACGCGGCCATGGCGATCGAATGCCGCGGTATTGAGATTGGCATTGGCCCGGTCTTGCGGCAGCGGCCACGCCTTCACCTCTTTCGTCGCCGGATCGACGCAGACCATCGCATTCAGTCCGCTATCGGTGACCCAGGCGCCGCCGTCCGGCCCGACGATCACGCCATGCGGCCGCGAGCCTTCGCCAAGGGGAATGCGCTCGACCTCCCCCGTCTTCGGGTCGAGCCGCCCCAACACGCCGGCATGCTGGCCCGTGTACCAGACGCTGCCGTCGGGCGCCGGCGCCACGTCATGCGGATGATCGCCTTTCGGGACATCGTAATACTGCACTTGCTCCGCTTTCGCGCCAGCAAGCGCGAGCACGAGCGGCACGAAAACCGTCGCGGTTATGAGTGTGTTTCGCATGCCGCGAAGCTAGTCCGGCAATGTGAAGAGACCAAGGCCGGCTACAGCAGGAAGGCCGCGGCGAGACCGACGGCGAGCGTCGCCACGGTGGCGAGGAGCAGCTTCTGGCCGAGCGCCGGTCCGGCTATCGCGAACGCCATGCCGCATTTCACCAACGTATTGGTCACGGCCCCGATAACGATCGCGATCACCGCGACATAAGCCTCCCCGCTCTTGGCGAATTCCGCCATCGACAAGGTGATGGCGTCGACATCGACCAGCCCGGACAGGGCTGCCACCGCGTAAAGCCCGCTCGGCGGAAAATTCTCCTGTACGATCTTCACGACGAGCAACACTACGGCGAACAGCGCCGCGAACTTCGCCGCTGCGACCAGGCTGAACGGGTTCTCCACACTGACGCTTCCTTGCGCAGCTTTGCCGTCCTTAGCGTCGCGAAAGTAGAGGAGCAGGGCGAAGCTGCCGACGACCAAGGTCATCAGCGTGAAAGGCACGAGGACTTGCGCAAGCAGGCCCCGATTGACGGCCGCAACGAGGATGATGACGCGCGCGAACATCACCGCCCAGGCCAGCAGAATGCCGCAAGCGAAGGCAGCGGTGTTCTTCGGCTTGTCGCGCGCCTCCTTGGCGAAGGAGAGCGTGACCGCCGTCGAGGAGACCAGGCCCCCGGTCAAGCCGGTCAGCGCGGCGCCGCGCGTCTGGCCCAGCGCGCGCGTCAGCACATAGCCGACCAGCGACAGGCTCGAGATCAGGATCACCAAGAGCCAGAGCTTGTAGGGATTGAGCGCGCCCCAGGGGTCGATCGGTTCGTTGGGCAGGAGCGGCAGCGCGATGAAGGTCGCGATCAACAGCCGCAAGCCGGCATAGACATCGTCCCAGCCGAGCTTGTCGACGAAGCCGTGCAGCGGCTGCTTGTAGGCGAGCACGGCCGCCGTCACCACGCCGAGTCCGATGGCAAGCTCGGCATGACCGAGCGTGACCATGGCGCCGAGAAGATAGACCACGACGGCAGCGACCTCGGTGGTAAGCCCGGTCGATTCCGGATCGGCGCGCGCGGCGACGACGTAACCGGCGATCACGAACGCGCCGACAATCAGAAGGCCGCCAGGAACGACCCAAGGCGAGGACGTCTCCTGCGCCAGCCACCCGGCGGCGGCGCCGAACAGAGCGACCAGCGTGAAGGTGCGCAAACCGGCGATCCCGCCCGGTTCTTGTTCTTCGGCCTTGCGCTTCTCGCGTTCGATGCCGACCAGCGCGCCGAGCAGCACGGCGGTGGCAAAGGCAAGCGCCACATTGAGCAGCTCTTGATAGTCCATCGCCTAACCCTTCGCTAAAGCGCAGAATACATGCAAACGCCCGCGTCCGTTACCGCGGCCGGTTTTGCGACTCATGAAAATCCCGCTGAATTGAGAAGCCCCCGAAAGGGGGCGCGAGGTGGGGATAGAACCAAGCCTCCCTCTGCCTGTATGCTAGGGGGCTCGGAGGGAATCTTATGCGTCTTGTCTGCGTCTTCGTATTCGCCGCGTTTCTGGCGCTGCTGCCGACCGCGCTCGAGGCCAAATTCGTCTGCGGCAATTTCGACGGAACCTTCACCTGTAGACGCGAGGGCGGCGCCCCCAAGGTCAAGGGCGCCATTCCCACGGCGAAGCCCGCCCCCACGACCGCGCCCGACGCCATCGGCACGCAGGACGCGGCGCCAGGCATTTGGGGCAGTCAGACCAGCCCGAGCGGCGCACCGGCTCCAGACCCCACCGCCTGCCAGGGCGGCACGGTCGGCACCCCGCCGGACTGCCGCTGCCCGCCGAACTCCGAGCTGCTCGGCGGCAACTGCGTCCGCTATACCGCCTCGACCTGCTCGAATGCGCTCGCGCCGGACGCCCTGCCGCAAGCCTGCCCCGGCGTCGAGGAGAAACTCTCCTGCAAGCTGCGCGAAGACGGACTGAAGGATTGCTGCTGCGTCATCTACGACAAATTCTAGTCGCGCTGATGCGGGCCGAGCGGCTGGCCGTATGAGAACTCGACGATGTAGCCGGTCGGATCTTTGACGCCGCAGAGATAGCCGGTCGGCGGCGCGTAGTCGCGCGGCTCCCAATGCAAGATGCCGTCTTTGCGCGCGCGCTCGGCGATTTTGTCGACATCCTCGCGGGTGGCGATGCCGAAGCCGTAATGCGTCATGTCTTCTTTGTCTTGCGCGCGCTTAGGCCCGCCGCCGAGCAAGACCAGCACGAAATTCTCCTTCTCGCCCGGACTGGCGAGCCAGACCACGCGGCTCTCCCCTTCCCCATGCTGCTTGACGATCTCCAGTCCGCAATAGGAGCGATAGAAGGCGACCGACTTGTCGAGGTTGCGCACATGCAGCGCGCAATGGGTGAAGGAAGGCGTCACGTCAGGCCGCGTGGTCCTTGCGGTGCTCGGGATAGAGGGTCAG
>DATICH010000123.1:0-8394 GCA_035456885.1 Methyloceanibacter sp. | reverse complement strand
AGACCGACGCGATCGGCGAGGCTGTCGAGGACAATGCCTGACGCGCCGCTGCCACCCGGCAGCACTATCGGCATTCTCGGAGGCGGCCAGCTCGGGCGCATGCTCAGCCTCGCCGCCGCCCGGCTTGGACTTAAGACCCACATCTATTCCGACGAGAAGGCCGCGCCTGCCTTCGAAGTTTCCGCTGCGCATACGGTGGGAGCGTACGACGACACGGACGCGCTGGCGCGGTTTGCCGCGACCTGCGCAGTCGTGACTTGCGAGTTCGAGAATGTGCCGGCTGGCACGCTCAAGGTCGCGGCGCGTCACGTCCCGGTCTTTCCCGGCGCAAAATCTTTCGCGGGCGCGCAAGACCGCCTTGTCGAGAAGGACTTCGTCACCGCGCTCGGCATCAAGGTCGCGCCTTACGCCAAGGTCGACACGCTCGAGGATTTGCGGGCGGGGCTTGAGCGCGTGCGCATCCCCGCGTTGCTCAAGACCAGGCGCTTGGGCTATGACGGCAAGGGCCAGATCACGATCCGCGGCGAGGACGAATCCGCCGCGGCGCTGGAGGCCATCGGTCACGCGCCTACCCTGGTCGAAGGCGTCATCTTATTCGAACGCGAGATCTCGGTCATCGTCGTGCGCGGACAGAACGGCGCCATGCAGTTCTACGATCCGATCGAGAACGTGCATGAGAATGGCATTCTCGCCATCAGCAAGGTGCCGGCACGCATCGGCCAGGGCGTTGCGGTCGAGGCGAAAGCCGTGGCCGGCAAGATCGCCGAGGCGCTTTCCCATGTCGGCGTGCTTTGCGTCGAGATGTTCGAGCGCGGCGGCGAGCGGCCGGAGCTCGTCGTCAACGAGTTTGCTCCGCGAGTCCACAATTCGGGGCATTGGACCATCGATGCCTGTCTGGTCAGCCAATTCGAGAACCACGTCCGGGCGATCGCCGGCTGGCCGCTCGGTGAGACCTCCCGCCACAGCGACGCGGTGATGACCAACCTGATCGGCCCCGACGTGGAGAAATGGCGCGTCTATGCCGACGAGCCGGGCACGGCGGTGCATCTCTACGGCAAAACCGAAGCGCGGGAGGGGCGCAAGATGGGCCACGTCACGCGCCTCTACCCGAAGACCTGAGTACGGCGCCATCTGGACAATTCCCGGCGCTTTTGCTACATCAGCGCCGGATGCGGGACCCAGCCGGTTCCGGTCGGGCTAAGTTTTGGCCTCCCGCACCCCATCCTGAACAACCCAGGCCAAACGGAGAGAGAAGCACTCGTGCAAGTCGTCGTTCGCGATAACAATGTCGATCAGGCCCTCCGGGCGCTGAAGAAGAAAATGCAGCGCGAAGGCATCTTCCGCGAGATGAAGCTCCGGAACTATTACGAGAAGCCGTCCGAGAAGCGCGCCCGCGAGAAGGCCGAGGCCATCCGCAGGGCCCGGAAGCTCGCGCGCAAGAAAGCCCAGCGCGAAGGCGGCGGAGGCACAGGCCCTGCCCCGAAACCGCGCGGCCCGCGCCGTTAGCAGTCGCTCTAAACTCTACAGAATTCCGTCATGGCCGGGCTTGTCCCGGCCATCCACGTTTTAGGGGGTGGCCACAGCTTGGAATCGTGGATGCCCGGCACTTCGGCCGGGCATGACGATTGACCTTTGCGAAGACGTTAGCGGGCCTCGCCGCTCGCGGCCGCAGCAATCTCGACCTGGCCACCGCCGCGCACCGGAACCGGGGCCGGAACCGGAACGGGCCGGAGCGACTCGACGAAGCCCCGCACCTTCTCCCAGGCGCCGCGATCGAAAAGATCGTTGTGACCAGCCTGCGGCACCAGCGCGAAGCTCTTCGGCTCGGCCGCAGCGTGGAATACATGCCGCGCCTGGTCGAGCGGGATGATCGCGTCGCGACCGCCATGAATGATGAAAAGCGGCGCGGTGACCTGGCCGATGCGGTCGATGGTGCGGTACTGGTCGGCCATGATCAGGCTCAGGGGGAAATATGGCCAGAGCAGCCGTCCGACGTCGACGATGGAGGTAAACGGCGCCTCCAACACCAGACCTTCGACATGGCGCTGCAATGCCAAGCGCGAAGCGACCGCGGTGCCGAGCGATTCCCCGTACGCAACGATATCGTGCGGCGCCACGCCGAGCCCGCGCAAATAATCGTAGGCGCTGACGGCGTCCGCGGTCACCCGCGTCTCGGTTGGCCGGCCCTCGGAGCCGCCATAGCGGCGGTAGTTGAGCATGAATACGCCATAACCGTCGGCGCCGATCGCCTTGATCTTGCCTGCGCGCTTGGCGACGTTGCCGCTATTGCCGGTGAAATAGAGCAGCGTTGGCTTGCCCCGCCGCGACGGCAGATACCAAGCGATCAGCTTGGTTCCGTCCGCCGCCTTGAACACCACCTCCTCGACATCGGGGAGGCCTGCGTCCCGCGGCGCCACGCGCGTGCGGTCGGGAATGTAGATGAAATAGCGGTGCAGCAGACGTCCGACGATGACGATCAGCGCGAAAATGACCGCAAGCGAAAGCAGAAGATTCAACATGCAAGACCTTTCAACTCACTGAGCTGCGAGACTGGCAGCTACCTTGATGACTCCTGAACGCAACCTGATGACGCGTCGTGCAAGCTGGCGGTTCAAAGGGTGGTCGGAAATTTCCGGAAGGGCACCAAGCCGGCCGGTCAGAATGCCGGCGGTCTGCTAAAGAAACCCTTGCGCCGAGCCTGGCGCCGTTACGAATAAAAGGGCGGCGCTCGCCGCCCCCGCACATAAAGATTGCGCATGCCTCCAAAAACTCAGTCCGGCCGGAGCTTATCGCCGGTTGAAACCTCCGTGGCAACCGCAGGTTTACAATGCAATGCCCATGCCGTGACTGTCAGGGGCTTTGCTTATAGCGGGGATTTCAGCCGGAATTTGACAATTTTACGTTACAATCGCGGCGGTTAACTATGCCGCAGGCTAGAGCGCCTTGGCGATCTCCTCGGTCATCTTCTTGGCATCGCCGAGCACCATCATGGTGTTGTCGCGGTAGAACACCGAATTGTCGATGCCGGCATAGCCGGACGCCAAGGACCGCTTGTTGAACAACACGGTGCCCGCCTTCCACACTTCCAGCACCGGCATGCCGTAGATCGGCGACGACGGGTCCTCCTCGGCGGCCGGATTGACCACGTCGTTGGCGCCGATCACATAGACCACGTCGGCCTGGGGGAATTCCGAGTTGATGTCCTCGAGCTCGAACACCTCGTCATAGGGGACATTGGCCTCGGCGAGCAGCACGTTCATGTGGCCAGGCATGCGGCCCGCCACCGGGTGGATCGCGTATTTCACCTCCACCCCCGCCCGCTTCAGCCCGTCGGCCATCTCCCGCAATGCGTGCTGCGCTTGCGCCACCGCCATGCCGTAACCCGGCACGATGATCACCTTGCCGGCATTCTTCAGCATGAAGGCGGCATCCTCGGCCGAGCCGAGCTTCACCGGCTTCTGCTCGCCCGCGGCAGGTCCAGCCACCTCGCCGCCGAAGCCGCCCAGGATCACGCTGATGAAGGAGCGGTTCATGCCCTTGCACATGATGTAGGAGAGAATCGCGCCGGACGAGCCGACCAGCGCGCCGGTGATGATCAGCGCGGTGTTGCCTAGGGTGAAACCGATGCCGGCCGCCGCCCACCCCGAATAGGAGTTCAGCATCGAGATCACCACCGGCATGTCGGCGCCGCCGATCGGGATGATGATCAGGATGCCCAAAACGAAGGCGAGTGCCGCGATCGCCCAGAAATAGACCGGACTCTGCTCCTGGCAGAACAGCACGACACAGACCACGAGCGCGATGGCGAGCGCGATATTGAGCAGATGCCGCGCCGGTAAGAGGATCGGCTTGCCCGACATGCGCCCGGAAAGCTTGAGGAAGGCGATCACCGAGCCGGTGAAGGTAATGGCGCCGATTGCCGAGCCGAGCGACATCTCGATCAGGCTCGCGACACGGATCGCGCCCGGCACGCCGATGCCGAACGCCTCCGGCGCATAGAAGGCCGCCGCCGCCACCAGCACCGCCGCCATGCCGACCAGCGAGTGGAAGCCCGCGACCAGCTCCGGCATCGCCGTCATCGGGATACGCCGCGCGATCACCGCGCCGATCGTGCCGCCGACGGCGACGCCGCCCAGGATCATTGCCCAAGTGGCCGGCTGCTCGGGCTGCGCCACGGCGAGCGTGGTGAAGACGGCGATCGCCATGCCGACCATGCCCATATAGTTGCCGCGACGCGACGTTTCGGGCGAGGACAGCCCGCGCAGCGCGAGGATGAACAATACGCCGGCGATCAAATAGAGCAGCGCAACGAGATCCGGGCTCATTTCTTCTTCTTCTGATACATGCTGAGCATGCGCTGGGTGACGAGGAAGCCGCCGAAGATATTGATGCAAGCCATGGTGAGCGCGACGAGACCGAGCAGCTTGGCGATGAAATGGCCGTCGGAGCCGGCGACATCCGCGGTCTCGACCGCGACGGCGAGCAGTGCACCCACTACGATCACCGAGGAAATGGCGTTGGTCACCGACATCAGCGGCGTGTGCAGTGCCGGCGTCACGCTCCACACCACGTAATAGCCGACGAACACCGCCAGCACGAAAATCGAGAACTGGGCGAGGAAGTTGTGCCCGCTTTCCTGATGCGCCGCCTCTTGCGCCAAAGCCGTACCGAACAGCGCGGCGTCGGCGACCAATGCCAGCGCCGGCAAGGCGAGTGCGAAGCCCAAGCCGCGTCGTGTCATGACGTTGCCCCCTTGGTCTGACGCTTGCCGGCCGCCCGCTTGGCGGCCGGCTTCGTGCCGCCATTGGCCTTTTCCGGCGCCGGCTTGGGACCGAGACGCTCGGCAACCATCGCGTTCACGATCTCCCCGTCCCGAGCGATCAATGTGCCCTTGACCAGCTCATCGTCCCAATTGATGGCGAGCGCCTTCTTCTCCTTGTCGATCAGCGGCTCGACGAAGGCTTGCAGATTGCGCGCATAGAGGCTCGACGCGTTGACCGGCAGGCTCCCCGGCAGATTGAGCTTGCCCATGATCCGCACGCCCTCGTGCTCGACGATCTCGCCGGGCTTGGCGAGCTCGGCATTGCCGCCGCGCTCCACCGCCAGATCGACAATGATCGAGCCGGGCTTCATGCTTTCGATCATTGCCTTGGAGATCAGCTTCGGCGCCGGCCGGCCGGGGATCAGCGCCGTGGTGATGACGATGTCCTGGCTTTTAATGTGCTCGGCGACCAGCGCCGCCTGCTTCTTCTTATAGTCGTCGGACATTTCCTTGGCGTAGCCGGCCGCCGTCTCGGCCTGCTTGAACTCCTCGTCCTCCACCGCGATGAACTTCGCACCGAGCGAGGCCACCTGCTCCTTCACCGCGGGCCGCACGTCGGTCGCCGAGACGATGGCGCCGAGCCGCCGCGCCGCGGCGATGGCTTGCAGGCCGGCGACGCCCACGCCCATGATGAACACCTTCGCCGCGGGAACCGTGCCCGCCGCCGTCATCATCATCGGCAGTGCCCGCTCGAAGATTGCCGCGGCGTCGACCACCGCCTTGTAGCCGGCGAGATTGGATTGCGAGGACAGCACGTCCATGCTCTGCGCGCGACTGATGCGCGGCATCAGCTCCATGGCGAACAGCGCGACGCCCGTCTTGGCGAGCGCGTCGAGCCCTTCGGCGTCGGAGAAGGGGTCGAGCATGCCGATCAACGCCGCGCCCTTCTTCATCTTGTTGGCGAGGTTCCTGCCCGGACGCCGCACGACCAGCACGACATCGGCGCCAGCGACCGCCTCTTCGTCGGATTTGGCGATCTTGGCGCCAGCGTCCTTGTAATCGTCGTCGGAGAAATGCGACCTAAAGCCTGCGCCCGCCCGAATGGTGACGTCGGCGCCCGCCTTGACGAGCTTCTTGACCGTCTCGGGCGTCAGCCCGATGCGCGACTCGTCTGCGGCTTCGGCGGGCACTCCAATCGCAACCATCGCGGCTTCAAGGCTCAAAGGATGCGCCGGGCGCCAAAACTAGCGCCCCTGCGACGTGAAGTCGAAAGCTAACAGGGCAAAATCTCGGTGGGAATTTGCCTCAGGGCGCCCCGGGCCCCAGCGTCAAACGACGAAAATATAGAGCAGCGCGAGCGTCGCGACCACGCCAATGATGGTCCAGACGGTCAGCTTGCAGAACAGCTTGTAGGTGTTCTGGTGCTCGGTATAGTCCATTGCCGGATGGCACTCTTTCGGATCGATATGCATTCCACTCCCCTCTGACGCGAGTTTTGGTCTTGCGCCCCGCGCCATAGCACAAAGCCCGGGCTACGGGCAATAATTGGCCTTAAGGATCCTCAGGCAAGGGTACGCCGGCGCGCGAAAAGGCATCACGCTGGCGCCCCGTCACATCGGCAAGGTCGGCACCGGCGATCATGTCGTTGAACAGCCGATAATAGTTGAGTTCCGCATTGAGATGCAGGAACACCCCGCCGAGGCCGATCGCCGCGCGGTCCATGAACACGAATTCGCGCGGCACCGTGACCGGTCCTTTCTCCTGCAAGCCTTGATGTACCTTGAAGGCCTCCTGCCGGCCATACATGCCGGGGCTGACCTGCTCGGCGATGGTACGCACGCGATCCTCCAGCATCGGCCCGTAGATGAAATTCGCCCAGATATTGAGAGTGTCGATCAGCTCGTTGGAAAGCCCGCTGAAGCCCCAAGTCTCGTAGGCATGCACGATCAGCGCGCGATCGTTCCTGAGCAGCCCCTGATAAAGATCGATCACCCCTTGGATGAAACGCGGCGCGAAAGTGCGCATGCAGCCATAGTCGAGCAGATTGATGCCGGCCGCCCTCTCCTCGCCGTCCTCGAACACGGTGTAGTTGCCGAGATGCGGGTCGCCGTGGATCACCCCGTAATGCGAGAACGGGTACCACCAGGCGCGGAACATGGCGCGGGCGATCTGGTTGCGCTCCTCCAGCGGCCTTGAGGTGTAGTCGAGCAGCCGCCGCCCCTCGAGCCAAGTCATGGTGAGGAGCCGCCGCGTGGAAAGCTCCGACACGATTTCCGGCACGCGAATCACCGCCTCATGCTCGAAGATGATGCCGTAGAGCCGCGTGTGCCGGGCTTCGAGATCGTAGTCGAGCTCCTCGCGCAGCCGCGCCGAGATCTCCTTCAGCATCTCCGAGGTCTCGATCGCCGGCCGCATCCGACGATGAATCGAGAACAGCACCGAGAGCTGGGCAAGGTCAGCCTCGACCGCCGACTGCATGTCCGGATATTGCAGCTTGGCGGCAAGCAGCCGCCCGTCATGGCTTCGCGCGCGATGCACCTGGCCGAGCGAAGCGGAGGCCGCCGCCTCGTGCGCGAAACTCGCGAATTTCGATTCCCAGTCGGGCCCAAGCTCGGCCGCCATGCGCCGCCGCACGAACGGCCAGCCCATCGGCGGGGCCTGACTCTGGAGCTGGCCAAGCTCGGCGGCATATTCGGCCGGAAGCGCTTCGGGAATGGTGGCGAGCAGCTGCGCCACCTTCATGATCGGCCCTTTCAAGCCGCCAAGCGCGGCCGCGAGCGCCGCCGCGTCCTTGTCGCGCTCGGCATCGAGCCCGAACAGGCGCCTGCCGGCGATGCGCGCCGCGACGCTCCCGACATTGGCACCGACCCTGCCATAACGGAGGGCCCGGGCGGACAGCCGATTTTTCTCGCGGTCGGACGGACGATCGTTCATGACGCTTCACAGGCCTGGCCTTCCCCTCATATAGGGGCGAATGGTGCGATGCGCCCACTCTCACAGCGAGAAATGAAGATTACCGTATGAGAACCTGGCTGAGACGACTGGTGGTTGCGGGACTGCTGCTTGGCGCGCTTCTGACCGGTCTCGGACTGCTCGCCTCTTGGCGGCCGGTGCTCGACATCGTCAATAATGGGCTGCCCTTTTTAATTCTGGGCGCCCTCGTCGTGTTCGGTCTCGCCTGCCTTGCCCGCGCCCCTTGGCTGATCGCCGCTGCCGCGGCGCTCGCCGCGATCAATATCTTGTTCGATGTCTCGGCACTACGCGGCGCCGCGGCCCAAGCTCCACCCGGCAGCGAGCGCGCCTTGCGCGTTCTCACCTTCAATCTGTCGCACCACGCCGACCGGATCGACGAGGTCGTAAAATATATCGACGGAAGCGGCGCGGACGCGGTGGTGCTGCAAGAAGTCTTCCCCGAACACGGTGCCGAACTGCTTCGGGCGCTTAAGCCGGCCTATCCCTTCGCCTCGGGCGACGCCTATGTCGTCGTTCTCTCCAAACATCCCATTCTCGCCGAAGGCCGCATCGACCGGCCAGGTTTCCCGGAATGGAACCAGCTGATGTTGCGCTGGGTGCGGCTCAAAGCGAGCGGGACCGAATTCGAGCTGGCGGGCGTGCATCTCGCCCGCCCATTC
>DATICH010000122.1:0-3590 GCA_035456885.1 Methyloceanibacter sp. | reverse complement strand
TGTGCCCGGCACGAGCGCGCTCCCTGGCGCGCGCCCGGTGATCAAGCTCTCCTCCAACGAGACGCCGTTCGGGCCCTCCCCCCGGGCGATCGAAGCCTATCTCGAAGCGGCAAGCTCGCTGTCGCGCTATCCCGACGGCTCGGCGCGCCCTTTGCGCAAGGCGCTCGCCAAGCTTTACGGGCTCGATCCGGCGCGCATCGTCTGCGGTGCCGGCTCCGACGAGCTGCTCAATCTGCTCGCGCAAGCCTATCTCGGTCCCGGTGACGAGGCGATCTACAGCGCGCACGGTTTCCTCGTTTACAAGATCGCCATCATGGCGCGGGGCGCGACGCCCGTCGCTGCGCCCGAGACCAATCTCACCGCGAACGTGGACGCGATCCTCGCTTGCGTCAGCCCGCGTACGCGCATCGTGTTCATCGCCAATCCCAACAATCCGACCGGGACTTATCTCTCCTTCGACGAGGTGAAGCGGCTCCGCTCGGGCTTGCCCTCCGACGTGCTGCTCGTGCTCGACGCGGCCTATGCCGAATATGTGCGCAAGAACGATTACGAAGCCGGCATCGAGCTGGCCGCCACCACGCACAACACGGTGATGACCCGCACCTTCTCCAAGATCTACGGGCTCGCCTCGCTCAGGATCGGCTGGGCCTACTGCCCGACCGAGATCGCCGATGCGCTGAACCGCATCAGGGGCCCGTTCAATGTCTCGGGCCCGGCGATCGCCGCCGGCACCGCTTCGCTCGAGGACCCGGCCTGGGTCGAGCGCGCAGTCGCGCACAACGAGACCTGGCTCGGGCGCATGAGCGAAGCCCTGTCCGGCATCGGCATCGGCGTGACGCCGAGCGCGGCCAATTTCCTGTTGCTGCGGTTCCCCAAGGGCAACGGCAGGTCCGCGCCGGAAGCCGACAAATTCCTGCACGACCGGCGCATCATTTTGCGCCGAGTCAAGGAATATGGCCTGCCCGACGCGCTGCGCATGACCATCGGCACCGAGGAGGAGAACCGCGCCGTGCTCGACGCGCTCAATTCTTTCATGAGCAAGAGCGGCGCGCCTGCCCGATGACCAAGCCCCTGTTCGATACGCTCGCCCTGATCGGCGCAGGACTGATCGGCTCGTCCATCGCGCGGGCCGCCCGCGCGCAAGGCGCCGTGCGCACGATCGTCGCCACCGCACGCTCGCCCAAGACGCGGGCGCGCGTCGCCGAGCTCGGCATCGCCGATAAGGTGGTGGAGACAAACGCCGAAGCGGTCGAAGGCGCCGACCTCGTCATCGTCTGTATCCCGGTCGGCGTGTGCGGCGCGGTCGCCAAGGAGATCGGCCCGCATCTCAAGCCTGGTGCGACAGTTTCGGATGTCGGCTCGGTCAAGGGCTCGATCCTGCGCGACATGGCCCCGCATCTGCCGGACAGCGTTCATTTCATACCCGCGCATCCGGTCGCCGGCACCGAGCATTCCGGCCCTGACGCGGGCTTTGCCGAACTGTTCGAGAATCGCTGGTGCATCCTCACCCCGCCCGAGGGGACCGATCCCGAGGCGGCAGAGCGTCTCGCCGCATTCTGGCGCCTGCTCGGCGCCAAGGTCGAGATCATGAGCGCGGAGCACCACGACCTCGTGCTCGCCGTCACCAGCCATCTGCCGCATCTGATCGCCTACACGATTGTCGGCACCGCCGACGAGCTGGAGGCGGTGACCCGCTCCGAGGTGCTCAAATTCTCCGCCGGCGGCTTCCGCGACTTCACCCGCATCGCCGCATCGGATCCCGTGATGTGGCGCGACGTGTTTCTCAACAACAAGGAGGCGGTGCTGGAGATGCTCGGCCGCTTCAACGAGGACGTCGCGGCGCTCACCAAGGCGATCAGGCGCGGCGACGGCACGGCCCTCGAAGACCATTTCATCCGCACCCGCGCCATCCGCCGCGGCGTCATCGAGGCGGGTCAGGATACGCCCGCGCCCGATTTCGGCCGCCCCCACGGCCATGACGACTGACGCGCACCTTCCTCAACGCTAACTTCGGCGCAAGCCTGTAGGAAGAGTTGCCTTTGCGCTTCGCGCCGTCCGGCGCATGATCGGTTTCCAGGCAAGCAAATGGAGCTGACCGAGATGATCCATTTCAAGGACCCGCTTGGCTTGAGCCTATTGGTCGCCGTTCTGATGTTCGGCACTGCCCTGCCGGCTTTCGCCGCCAAATGCCCTTCGGAGCACAAGAAGGCCGATGTCCGGCCTGCGCCGAGCGATAAGATTTGGGACGGCGCCCAGCTGGCGACCGAAGGCATCGTCGACGCGACCATCGCCACGGTCGAGATCGACAAGGAGCCCTTCAACATCGAGGGCCGCGTGCTCCGCACCCGCACGCTCATGATCGAGCCGGGCACTGTCGTACCCTGGCATAGTCATGATGACCGGCCGGCAATCATGTACGTGGTCAAGGGCGAGCTCACCGAATATGCCTCGAACTGCGCCGTGCCGGTGACCTACAAGGCCGGAGACTATGTGGCCGAGGGTCCGGGACTTTCGCATTGGTGGCAAAACAACGGCGATGAGACGACAATGCTCGTCTCCACCGACCTTCTGAGGAAGGACAAAAGCGACTAAGACGCGGCGCATGTCTGAGCTTTGGGTGTTCGGCTACGGCTCCTTGATGTGGCGGCCGGGCTTCGACTTTATCGAGCAAGCGCCGGCGGCGCTGATCGGCGCGCATCGCTCGCTCTGCATCTACTCCTTCCATCATCGCGGCACGCAAGACCATCCCGGCCTCGTGCTCGGCCTCGACGAAGGCGGCGCCTGCCGCGGCATCGCCTTCCGCGTCGCGCAAGCGAATGTGGACGCGACGCTGTCTTATCTGCGCGAGCGCGAGCAAGTCACCGACGTCTATCTCGAAGCCATGAAGCCGGTCAGCCTGCTTGACGGCTCGAGCCGCGAGCTCGAAGCGCTTTGCTACATCGCCGACCGGGCGCACCCGCAATATGCCGGGCGCCTCTCGCTTGAGGCGCAGGCGCGGCTCGTACGTTCCGCTGTCGGCCGCGCCGGCGCCAATGTCGATTATGTGCTGAACACGGCCCGCCACCTGGAAGAGGCGGGCATCCACGATGTCGAGCTGATGGCGCTGGCCCAACGCCTCACTGACGCCAATGCCCAATAGTCGGATGACTCGCTCTCTCAGCTTGCCGACCGAGCCGCCGTCTCCAGCTTGGCGAGCTCCGGCGCGCCGAAGAAATAGCCCTGCATGTAGGAGACGCCGGCCTTCTCCAGCAGCTTGGCGGTTTTCTCGTCGCCCACCCATTCGCCGACCGTGGTGATGCCGAAACTCTTGGCAAGCTCGACCAAGGTCTTCACGAACAACTCGTCCTCGGCCTGGCTGCCCAGATTCTCGACGAAGGAGCCGTCGATCTTGACCATGTCGACGCCGAGCAGGCGCAAATTCCGGAAGGCGTTGCGGCTGCTTTCGCTAGGATTGGTTGACAAAAGCTTGCGCGCCAGGGTGGCCGGAATCCGGCCTGGCGCCCCCGGAGGCTAGGCCTCTTCCTTGACCTTAAGTACCTGGCGGCCGCGATAGCGGCCCGACTTCGGGTCGATATGGTGCGGCCGGCGCA
>DATICH010000121.1:0-4513 GCA_035456885.1 Methyloceanibacter sp. | reverse complement strand
TAAGCAGGTAGATTTGCCGCGAAGATGCGCGCGTTGCCGGCGCGCAATTGTGAAGAGCGTTCCAGGTCTTTCCGGATGCCATCCCCGCATTGTCACCGATTGCCGGAACGGTTGCGTTCTCTGGGTCGCGCGCGCGAATCTTGGGGCTCGATCGTGTGCGCAATCGGCGCGCTGCTAATGCTGTCCGGCCTGCTGCCGGCCCTGGCGGAGACCGCAGCCGATGAGCCGCCCCCCACGACGACCGAAATGTCCCGGGTGCCGATCGGCTATCTCAAGCAGGAGGTGAAGCAACTCATCCCGCTGTCGCGGCTCAATGTGGAGCCCGAGGACATCGGCATCGCCGGCGCGCAGATCGCGCTCAAGGACAACAACACCACCGGTCGCTTCACCAAACAGCAATTCACGCTCGACGTCGAGCGCGTGCCGATCGGCGGCGATGCGGTCGCGGCGCTGAACGAGCTTGTCGAGAGTGGTCACCATTTCATTCTGGTTGACGCGCCGGCCGAGGTGCTTCTGCGCCTGTCCGACGCTGCCGAGGGCAAGGACGTGCTGCTGTTCAACATCCGGGCGACGGATGTCAGGCTGCGCCAGGAAGATTGCCGCGGCAATGTGCTGCACACCGCGCCAGACCGCGCCATGCTCGCCGACGCGCTGGCCCAATATCTGGTGTGGAAGAAGTGGTCGCGATGGTTGGTGGCGAAGGGGGTATTCCCGGAGGATCTCGACTATCTGGCCGCGCTGCGCCGGGCGGCGAGGCGGTTCGGCGGCACTATCGTCGAGGAGCGCGAATATAAGGAGACGCCGGGTGCGCGCCGCACCGATACCGGACAGCAGCAGGTGCAACGGCAAATGCCGGTCTTTACGCAAGGTGCGCCGAGCTACGACGTGCTGGTAGTAGCCGACGAGAAGGAGGTGTTCGGACCTTACCTCCCTTATCGCACTTGGGATCCGCGGCCGGTCGCCGGCACGGCCGGTCTCAGGGCGATGAGCTGGCATCCCGCGCATGAGCAATGGGGCGCGACGCAAATGCAGAACCGCTTCCAGCGCTTCGCCAAGCGCTTCATGCTGCCGCTCGATTATCAAGCCTGGGTGGCAGTGCGTGCGGTGGGCGAGGCGGCGTCGCGGGTGGACCCGGAGGATTTCGCCGCCATGAACGCTCATCTTCGCGGCGACGAATTGGAGCTGGCGGCCTTCAAGGGACAGAAGGTGACGTTCCGCTCTTGGGACGGTCAGCTCCGGCAGCCCATCATCATCGCCGATGCAGAGCTCCCGGTTTCGATATCGCCGCAGCAAGGCTTTCTGCACGAGCGCGCCGAGGTCGACACGCTCGGCATCGACGAGCCGGAGAGCAAATGCAAATTCCAATGAATGGAGGATCACCGGGCATGATCGGGCGCGTTGAACGGACCGCGATCGCTGTCGCCGGAGCGATGTGGCTGATATTGGCTGCGGGGCCTGCGGTCTCCTACACGGTCTATGTCTCGAACGAGAAGGGGAACTCAATCACGCTCTTGGACAGCGCCACGTTCGAAGTGTTGGAGACAATTCCGGTGGGACAGCGTCCCCGCGGCATCATCCTCACCAAGGATGGCAAACATCTTCTGGTCTGCGCCAGCGACGACGACACGGTGCAGGTGCTCGACGTGGCCACGCGGGAGATCGTGGGTGAGCTTCCCTCCGGTCCCGATCCGGAGCAGCTCAACCTGCATCCGTCGGGGAACCCGGTCTATATCGCCAACGAGGACGACAATCTGCTGACCGTGATCGACCTTGAGACCAAAGATGTACTGGCGGAGGTCGAAGTCGGCGTCGAGCCGGAGGGGGTAGGCATCAGTCCCGATGGCAAGGTGGTGGTGGTCACCTCCGAGACCACCAACATGGCGCATTTCATCGACACCGAGACCTACGAAATCACCGACAATGTGCTGGTCGGCTCGCGGCCGAGATTCGCCGAGTTCACCGCCGACGGCAGCCGGCTGTGGGTCACCTCCGAGGTCGCCGGCGTGGTGAGCGTGATCGACGCCAAGACACGCGAGATCATCAAGACGATCGGCTTCGCCATTCCAGGAGTGCAGCCGGAATACATCCAGCCGGTGGGAGTACGCGTCACCAAGGATGGCAGCAAGGCGTTCGTGGCGCTCGGCCCGGCCAATCGCGTCGCGGTGATCGATGGCAAGACGCTCGAAGTGGAAGCTTATCTGTTGGTCGGGCACCGGGTGTGGCAGCTTGCCTTCACCCCGGACGACGCGTTGCTGTTCACCACCAACGGGAACAGCAACGACATCTCGGTGATCGACGTGCCCAATCTGAAGGTGATCAAGTCGATCACCGTGGGCAGCGCGCCCTGGGGCATCACCGTCTCGCAGGATTGAGCCGCACGGGATCTCGCGCGGATCGGCGCTATTGGAAATATCTCTTACGCCTTGGACGGACCGCCTCTAGGCCGAAGCAATCCACTCGCCGGCCACGTAGCCGAAGGCCACGGCGTCGGGATTGCGCTTGGCGGCGAGCTTGAGCTTGTCCTCTTCATCGACAACCAGTCGATGCTTCTCGGGCACGTCCTTGAAGCCGCTCAGGAGAATAACCTTCCGGCCGCGCAGAACTATCTTAGGGAGTGCCATCCCACCTCCTCGACCTGCCCGGAAGATGTGTCTGAGATAGCTTCGGGGGCCCAGACCACATCATCAAGGCAAGCGCCTTGCTGTTCTCGGCGACCCCCACGTCAGCCATAGTAACCCTAGCAAGGAATTGCGACGAACGTAAGACCGCTTTGGGCGAGTCGGGAAATTTTCGGATTCAATTTGCAGCAATTGCCATCGCGGCTAGTGCGGCGCACAAAACGCGCCGCAGTGCAACATCACGCGGCGGCGTCGCGCGATAGTGCCGCCAATCCAACACTAGTCTCGATGCGTGGCACCCAATCGAGCCGCGACAAGGCCGTCGGATCGGCGACGAGTGAGCCGAACAACGCTTCCATCGGCGCGGCGCCACCAGCAAAGCGAAGCGCGCTCCTGAGCATGGGCTGCGGCACATAGAACAAGCCCGGACGGCGCCCGAGACCTTGGCGCATGGCCGCGACCATGGCGCCGACCGTGAGCGGTTTGGGGTCGGCAACGATCAGCGGGCGCCTGAGCGGGCCTTCGGCCGCCAAGACCTTGTCGACCGCCTCGACCAGGTTGTCGAGACCGAGCAAGGAGTGCTCGGAGCTCAGACCCGCGAGGGGGAGAGGGTAGGGCGAGCGGGAGAGCTTGATCAGCTTTGCCATGTTGCCCGACACGCCGGGCCCGTAGACGAGCGCAAGCCTGAGCGCCACCCAATCGAGATCGGTTTCGGCGAGGCCTTGCTCGGCGGCGAGCTTCGAGCGGCCATAGGCGTCGGTGGGACGAGGCTCCCGCTCCTCGGTGAGCACGCCCTCGCAGGTCGGACCCGACTGCGCTCTGATCGACGAGAGAAACACGAAGCGTTTGACCTTGGCGCGCTGGGCGGCTTTGGCGAAGCCGACCGTCGCCTCGGTGTTGAACAAGCGATAGTCGTCCTCGGGGATGCCGGACATGGTGGAGGCGATACCGGCGGTATGGATCACGGCGTCGACCTGGGCCAGCGCCTCGGCCATGTTGTAGGGCTTGGCGAGATCGCCGATCACCGCGCTGGCGCAACCTTCCGGCAGCACGGTTGGGCGGCGCAACAGAACGCGCAGGCGATAACCCCGCCGCGGCAGCTCTTTCAGCAAGTAGTGGCCGATGAAACCCGTGGCGCCGGTCAGTGCGATCAGCGGTTTCTGCGCCGCCTTGCGATACTTCAGGGCCGTGTCACTCATCTGGGGCTGCTTCCGGGACGCCGAGCCCCGAAGGGCCCGGCGCCACTCGTAGCCTTGAGTTCACATCGACAATTTGGCCAGAGCAAGCCCGTCTACCGGGATCAATCTGGCGTATCCGGCTATTGCGCCGGATGTTACTCCGCCTTGGTAACCGGAGGCGGATTCCACTTGCCGGTCAGCGCAGCGGATTTCGGCGCGTAGAGCCGCATGGTGAGATTGAATGGTCCTTTAGGCGCGGGGAGCCAATTCGCCTTCTTGTCCTCGCCCGGGCTCTCGCTTTGGAAATACAGGTCGAGCGAGCCGTCGGGATTGTATTTGAACGGCATCCAGCTCGACACGGCGAAGCGATCCAAGTTGTTGGCGACCTGAAAGCCGTGCGGGTCGTAGAGCGTGATGGACCAGAACGCGTTGACCGGCGGGATGTCCTCTTTGTCGAAGTGAATTGTGTAGTTGCTGGTGCCGTCGAGCGGTTTGCCCTCCTTGTCGCCGATGTTCAAGGGATAGACCGCATCCTCGGGCGAGTTCGCGCCAAGCCCCTGTTGCGTGATGATGGCGCGCTTCAGGTAGTAGTTGCCGTAGACGCCCATGGTGTCGGTGTTCATGGACCAGTAGTTCACAACCCGGGCCAGCGTCGGGATCTTCCACTCCATCAGCTTTTGCGCTGCTTCGGGCGCGCTCTCGAGACCCTTGCGAACT
>DATICH010000120.1:0-5259 GCA_035456885.1 Methyloceanibacter sp. | reverse complement strand
GACACGCATTTATGACCCAATGTGGGCCCAAGCCTTTGGCTTGGCTCGGAAAAATTGCGGCGTGCGTCGATTTGGGGATGCATCGCACGCATGAAACGTGGAAAATCATCTACGCTTGGATATGACGCGTCGGGGCGAAATCCCACATTGGCGATGTTGAACGTGGCAACGAGCGAAGCGGAGCAGCCGATCCTCAAGGTTCGCAATCTGGTGCGGACCTTCGGCGGCATCGTCGCGGTCAACGATTTCAGCCTCGAGGTCTATAAGGGCACGATCCACGGGCTGATCGGCCCGAACGGCGCCGGCAAGACCACCACCTTCAACGTCATCAGCGGTTTCTACGCGCCGTCCGCCGGCCGGGTGCTCTATCGCGGCGAGGACGTGTCGGGCCACGCCACCTCGGCGCTTGCCGCGCGCGGGCTGATCCGCACCTTCCAGGGCACCACCCTGTTCCATGAGCTGTCCGTGCTCGACAATGTCCGGCTCGGCTGTCACCGCAGCGCCCGCGCGGGCGTCGTCGCGCGCGTGCTCGGCCGCGATCGCGACACCGAAACGGCGGCCGACGACAAGGCGCGGTCCATTCTCGACTTCTTCGGCCTGCACGATCTCGCCGAAGAGCTTGCCTCCAATCTGTCGCACGGGCATCAGCGCGCGCTCGGCATGGCGGTGGCGCTCGCCGCCGATCCCAAGCTGATGCTGCTCGACGAGCCATTCACCGGCATGAACCCGGAGGAAACGCGGCGCATGGGCGTGCTGGTGCGCAAGCTCCGTGACGAGCAGGGCGTCACCATCATGCTGATCGAGCACGACATGCAGGCGGTGATGGGGCTGTGCGAAACCATCACCGTGATGAATTTCGGCTCGCTGCTGGCCGAAGGCACGCCGGAGGAGGTGCGCGCCAACCCCGCCGTGATCGAAGCCTATCTCGGGACCGCCGACGATGCTGCTTGAGCTCGACAACGTGCATGTCCACTACCACAAGGTGGCGGCGCTGAAGGGCATCCACATGGGCGTGCCGGAGGACGGCATCGTCACCATCATCGGCGCGAACGGCGCGGGCAAGAGCACCTGTTTGCGCGCGGTGTCCGGGCTGGTGCCGCTCAGCCAGGGCGAGATCCGCTTCAAGGGCGAGCGCATCGATCAACTCCTGCCGGAGAAGATCGTGGCGCTCGGCATCGCCCATGTGCCGGAGGGGCGGCGCATCTTCCCGGGATTGACCGTGGAGGAGAATCTCCGCACCGGCGCCTTCCTGCGCACGGACCATGCGGAGATAGCGCGGGATCTTGCGCAGATCTATGCGCATTTCCCGCGGCTCAAGGAGCGGCGCAAGCAATGGGCGCGTTCGCTGTCCGGCGGCGAGCAGCAGATGCTGGCCATCGGCCGGGCGCTGATGTCGCGGCCAAAGATGTTGATTCTGGACGAGCCGTCGATGGGACTCTCGCCGGTGATGGTGCAGGAGATCGCCAGCATCCTGCGCGAGATCGTCGAGCGGGGCGTGCCGGTGGTGCTGGTCGAGCAGAACGCTGAGCTCGCGCTGAGGCTTGCGCGCTATGCTTATGTGCTGGAAACCGGGTCGATTGCGCTCGAAGGCCCGGCGCGCGAGCTGCACGACAACGAGCATGTGAGACGGGCCTATCTCGGTGGCTGAGAGTTGGAGCCCGACCGAGCTGCTCGCCGCGGGCTGGAGCGAAGCCGATCTCGCCTGGGAGCAGGCCGCCGAAGCCGTGGCCGAAGCGCTCGCCGCGAACGATGTCGCCCTCGCCAAGCAAGAGGCAGGTAATGCGCTTCAAATGGCGCGAGAGAATTTCGACGCCATCGACCCCAGGCTTGGCACATCGCTCGCCAATTACGCGCTTTGTCTTGCTGCGGCCGGCGGGGAGGGGGTTGCTCCTCTGCTCGGCGAGGCGCGCGAAATCTGGCGCGGCACGGGGCGGTGGATCGCTCGCATGGACGCGCCGCGCATGGCGCGGAGCTCACTGTTTCATATGCGCATGGAGGCGCGCCACCGCGCCACCTACCGCGCCAGATGGCAGGAGCGCTGGGACGAGATGGCCGCCGAAGCCAAGCATAGGCTCGAGGCGGCGACCGCGTCGCCCGCGGTCTCGGGTGAGGCTGCCGCGACGGCGCTGGCCCGCTGGCGGCGCGAGCGCCCGGCCATGCTCAACGACACGCGCAAGCTGATGGCGACGGTCTATCTGCTGTTGGCGTCGCCCGCGCCGGACGGCGATCGCCGTTGAGCGCGTTGGACGGCGCGCTCTATTCGGCAGGCTGCTCGGCTTCCGCCGGCCGCTTCGCCGCTTCGCGTTTCCGGCCAAGCCCGCCGAACCAGGCCTTCACCTTCGGCACCAGACTTTCGAGCCCGTTCGGTAGGAACAGGATCGAGGCGATCAAGATCGCGCCGTAGAACATTGGGCGCATCTCGTCGAGCTGCAGTGCGCGCAGCACCACCTCGTTCAAAATGGTGAGAACGACCACGCCAAGGATCGGCCCGTAGAACGTCGCCGTGCCGCCGACGATCGCCCAGATCAACACATACACCATCTGATCGACACCGAAGCGGTTGGCGTTCACCGTGCCGACGTAATGGGCGTAGAGCGCGCCGGCGAGCCCGGCGAAGAACGCCGAGATGACGAAGGCGAGCGTCCGGTAGCGGAACGTGTCGACGCCGACCGACTCCGCGAGTTTGTCCTGCCAGTGGATGGCGTGGAAGGTCAGGCCGATGCGCGACTGCTCGATGCGGTAGAGGATGAGGAGCGAGACCGCCACCACGATAAGACAGAGACAGTAGTAGTTGACGGGGTCGTAGAAATCGATCGACAGGGCGTCGATATTCGGGAAGGGCGGAATGAGCTTGATGCCTTTCGGGCCGCCGAACAGCCAAGTGAGTTCGGTCCACTTCCAGATCAGCCTGACGATCTCGCCCGCCGCGAAGGAGCCGATCAGGAAATAAAAGCCCTTCATGCGGAACAGCGGAAAGCTCAACAGATAGGCGAGCAGCCCCGCCACCGCCGCGCCGGCCAGCATCGATAGCGGCACCGGAACGCCGAGCTTCTTGGCAGTCAGCGCCGAGCCATAGGCGCCGACGCCCATGATCACCACATGGGCGAGCGACCATTCGCCGGTCAGGGTCAGGAGGCGGTAGCTCGCGACCAGCAGCACGTTGATGACGAGCAGCACCAGAATTTCTTGCTGCGAGAGCGATAGGAGATGCGGCAACACGATCAGCGCCGCCGCCAACAGGACTGCCCCAAGCGCCCAGTAGAGGCCCTTCTTGGCGCGCTCAGGCACGTTCCTTGGCTCCGAACAGGCCGGTCGGCTTGACGATCAGCACCACCAGCATCAGCAAGAGGCCGACGATATTGGCGAGCGTGCCGTCATAGATCGTGGTGACGAAAGTATAGACGAAGGCATACAGGATCGCCGCGAGCACGGCGCCTTCGAGCGAGCCGATGCCGCCGACGATGATGATGATGAAGGCGGTGATAATGACCGGATGACCCATCGTCGGCGTGGGCGCGACGAGCGGCGCCGTGAGCGCGCCGGCCACGCCCGCCAAGCCCGCGCCGATGAACATGGCGAGCCGCGCCGTCTGATTGATCGACATGCCCTGAAGCGCCGCCGCCTCGCGATCCTGCGCGCAAGCACGCAACGCCCAGCCAAACTTGCTCTTGCGCAGGAACAGCCACAGCGCAGACAGCAAGATGACCGCGGCGAGGATGACGTAGAGCCGCTGATAGGTGAGCACCACGCCCTCGTCGAACGCGATCTTGCCTTGCGTCGACGGCGGCACATGCTCCATTTGCACGCCGAAACCGAGCACGGCAATGGTCTGGAGGATAAGCAGGAATCCGATCGAGGCGATCAATCCGCCGAGCGGATTGTCCCTGAGCGGCCTGAACAAGGCAAACTCCATGAGCAACCCGAGCAGGCCAACGAACACCAACCCGGCCGCGACGGCCACGAAGAAGGGAACGCCAAACCCGGCGTAGAGCGCGACCACCGTGTAGGCGCCGGCCATGTAGAGCTCGCCATGGGCGAAATTGACCACTCCCATCACGCCGAAGATGAGGACCAGGCCGACAGCGATGAGCGCCATGTAGCTCGCGGCATAGGTGGCGTTCACGATGGTCTGAAGCAGCAGCTCAACCGTCATCGCAAATTCCGCGCTTGGGCCAATCCGGGATGATATCAGGACATTGCCCCGGCGAGCGGCCGGGCGGCGAGAAATCGGCATCATTTCGCCGCCGCGGCGCAGCCTCGCAAATCCGGTTCGCGACCCTAGGAAGCAGCCAGGCGCTTAGCTGCGCTGGTAGTACATCTGGTTGAGCGCTTCCATGTGCTTGATCATGAGGTCCTTGTGCTTGCCCCACCAGGCGGGGATCGACTTGAACTGCTTGATCTTGGCCTTGCCGTCCTCGATCACCACCACGGGCCAGACGCCGACCAGGGCGTTGTCGATGCCGAACAGCTCCTTGCCCCACCATTCGGCTTCGCCGAAGGCTTGCTTGCCTTTGCCGCCGGCCTGCATGGCCTCGAGCACGGCTTCGGGCGCGGTGGTCCCGGCCTTAGTCGCCGCATCGGCCCAGAGGTCCATGATCGAGGCGTATTCCCACGACACCGCGCTCCACTCACCCTCGCCGAAGCGCTTCACATATTCGGCATAGAACTCGTTGGGCTTCTTGAAATTGACGTGAGGCTCGTTGAGCGCCGGATCGTCGAAATCCGGGAACTGGAAGATGAAGCCGTCCATGAACTCCTTGGAGGTCTTCTCGACCATCTTCGGATAAAAGTCGGCTGTGCAAGAGATCATCTGGCCCTTGAAGCCTTGCTGGAACGCCTGCTCGGTGAGCGGATGCACATAGTCGGCGTAGCAAGTGTCCAGGCAGATGATGTCGGGCTTGAGCGCGAGCATCTTCGACATGATCGGCGCGAAGTCGGTGGTTGCCGGATCGAAGAAGACCGGATCGCCCAGCACTTTGATGCCGGCCGCTTCAAATGCCGCGAGATAGGTGGCGACCGATGGCTTGCCCAAGGAGTCGTCCTGGGCGCAGATCACCGCCGTCTTGAGGTCCGGCTTGTTCTCGGCCAGCCATTCGACGCCGGTGACGTTGTAGATCGGATGCACCTCGCACGGCGCCACCAGGAATTTTGTCTCGGGCGTGAGGTCGCTGGGCAGCAGCGTGGAGAACAGCATCTTCTCCTTGTCGGACACCGGCGACACGCCCGACCACGGATCGCCGCCGAGCATCATGATGAACT
>DATICH010000119.1:0-22751 GCA_035456885.1 Methyloceanibacter sp. | reverse complement strand
GAGCGTGGCGATGGCTTCGAGCGCGGGCAGCGGGCGCCGGTCCTTTTCGATGGCAACGACGCGCGCGGCGCCTTCGAGCAGGAGCGCGCGGGTGAGGCCGCCTGGGCCCGAGCCGACCTCGACCACGGTCACGCCGTCGAGCGGGCCGGCGGCGCGGGCGATACGCCGCGTCAGATTGAAATCGAGAAGGAAATTCTGACCGAGGCTCTTCTTGGCCGAAAGCCTGAGCGCGCGGATCACCTCGCGTAACGGCGGCAGCCCATCCGGCGTGCTCACGCCTGCGCCTCGGCGCGGTCGCTCATCGCTGCGGCAAGCCGCAGCGCCTCGATCAAGCTCCGCGGGCTTGCCTTGCCGGTCCCAGCGAGAGCGAAGGCAGTGCCGTGATTCGGCGAGGTGCGCACGAAGGGGAGTCCGAGCGTTACGTTGACGCCCTCCTCGAAGGCAAGCGTCTTGAATGGGACCAGCGCTTGGTCGTGATACATGCAGATAGCCGCATCGTATGTCTCGCGGGCGGCGGCATGGAACATCGTGTCGGTCGGATGCGGCCCGGTGACGTCGAGGCCCTTGGTACGTGCCGCCTCGATCGCCGGGGCGATGATCTCGATCTCCTCCCGGCCCAAGCCGCCATCCTCGCCCGCATGCGGGTTGAGGCCGCTGACCGCAAGGCGCGGACGGTTAAGCCCGAAATAGCGGCCAAGATCACGCGCGGTGATCTCGATGGTGGAGAGGATCAGGCCGCGGGTCAAAAGCGGCGCCACCTCCTTGAGCGGCACGTGCACCGTGACCGGCACCACTTTCACAGCGGGGCTCGCCAGCAGCATCACCGGCTGAACCGGTGCTTGCCCGGCCCCGGCGAGTGAAGCGAGATATTCGGTATGGCCGGGAAAGGCGAAGCCAGCGTCATACAGCACGGATTTGGCGATGGGATTTGTGACCACCGCGCGGGCGGCGCCCGCGCGCACGAGGCCAACGGCGCGCTCGATCGAGCGCTCGACGGCCGGCGCAGCGCCCCGATCCGGCCGGCCGGGAACCACCGGTCCGGCGACGGGCACAGGCAACACCGGCAACGCTCGCGCGAAACGCGCAGGCGCAAGTCCGATCTCCTCCACCTCCGTGATCGGCACGTCGATGCCGAGCGCTTCGGCGCGGGCGGCGAGAACACCGGGATCGCCGAGCAGGGCGAAGGGGGGGATGAGGTCCCTTCGGCGCGCGTGCCAGGCGAGCAGCGTTATGTCAGGTCCGATCCCGGCGGGATCGCCAATGGTGAGCGCCAGTGGACGTTCGGGGTGTTCCATGACGCTCGGGTAGCACGAAAATCCTCCTTAACGGTACTCGATGAAAGCCTCTCCTTTGAGGTCGCGCAGCAAACGCTCGGCGCGCAGCGCCATTTCCTGACTCATCAATTTGCGTTGCGTTTCGAGGCGGACCTTGTCGTCGCCGGCTACGGTGCGCTTGCCGCAGACCGCGTAGAGCTCGACCGCCGAGGTGGCAATCGTCGGGGGCGTCATTTGTCCGACCTTGGCATTGGCGACCAGGAGACGCGCAGGCTGCACCAGCGAGGCGGGCTTCTGGTCCTGAAGCGTCTTGACGGTGGCGCCGTTCACGCCCTTGGCGAGATCGGCGCAAGAGCTGAAGCGGGACCGCAGGCTCTCGGCCGCGGCAAGCTTGGCGGCAAGCGTGGCCTGATTGGCGCCGGCGGGGACTTCGAACCTGACCTGCCTGAGCTGCAAAGCCGGCTCCACCTGCCCGCTATCGTCGCCTTCCGGAGTACCGGCCTCGGTCAGCGCGGCGGTGACGTCGGCCTCGTTGATGTTCACCTCGTGGCGGAACTTCCGGCGCACCGCATCCTGCCAGACGATCTGCGCTCTGATGCGGTCCTTGAGCGTCTTGATGTTCACGCCGGCGCGCCCGAGCGCAGTGGAGAGGCCCTCGACGTCTAGATTGTTCTTCTGCGCCATGTCGCCCAGTACGGTCTTCACGTCGTCTTCATCGACGGTGGCGCCCTGCCTCTTGCCCTCCTGCAGTTGCAGCAACTCGTCGATCAACATGTCGGTCGCCTGCTTCTTCAAGGCGGGCGAGGGCTGTTGTTGTGTGGTGATGGCAAGGAAGCGTTCACGCTGATCGATGTCGTATTCGGATATCGGAGAATCGTTGACGAGGACCTTGATCGAGGCCTCTTGCGCCACTCCCCAGGTCGCACCGGCAAGCACGACTGCAGCGAAGAGTAGAGCCTTGGCCCGGAGCAGGCGCGAAACCCGCGCCGCAACGGCAACGCAAGTTGCCGCCGCGGTATTCGCAAGGAGTTGGCCAAGTCCTCGCATCAACGCACCTAATTGCTGTCAGGCCCGAGCGCTCCAAACGCCCCGGCGTTCTGCGTCGTGTAGGAGTAGCTGCCGAGATATTTCAGCGTGAAGTTGAACAGGAAACGCTCGTCGGGTTCGATGTCCTGGTCGCGGATGAAGGAGCGCTGGTAGGTCACATCGAACAGGAAACAATCGTCCTGGTAGCGTACGCCGAGGCCATCGGTGATCGTCCGATCGGCTTCGAGGTCGTAGCGGAAGTTGCCGAGCAGGGCCCAGGTCTCGGTGATCGACAAAGTGCCGGCGGTGACGATTTCCTCCCGCGCCTCGCCGTCGGCAAGGCCTGGCTCGCCGACAACATCGGCGTAGTTCACCCTGACGCGGGCCGGACCGTAGCGCGCCCACGATCCGATGTCGGTGCGCTGTATGTCGAAATTCTGCTGGTCGAACCGCGACTGCGCCGAGAAGCCGAGATAGGCGTTGGCCTGGACGTAAAGGCCGCCGACATAATCGGATTGGTCCGTGGCGAGTCCAGCGTTGCGGTAGAAGTCGGTATCAAACTCATTCTGGCCCGCGATCTGATAGCTTTGGCCGAAGACGGCGCGGCCATAGGCGCCGGACGCCAATTGCGCGGTGTAGCGTGCGCCCACATTCGCGCGCGTTCCGGTCTCGATCCGGTCGTATCCGGAAAATTTGTCGATCTCGAACAGCAGGGTATCGTCGAACACGAGGCTCAAAGCGTCCTCGTTCGGGATGTCCTGTTGATCGCCCACGGAGCCGGGCCTGGCGATGATCTGGCCGACCGGCTCGATCACATGGGTGATGTTTCCGGTGGCGGCGATGAAGGGATAGCGGTACTCCAAACCGGCGACCGCGTTCCCGCGCAGAATGGTGTTGTGGTCGGGGTCGATATCGTTGGCAAAGTCCTCGGAGCCCACCAATCCGAAGGAGTTATAACCGGCGATGCTGTAGACGTCGCCGCGCAGCTGCGCAAATGGAGTGAACACCTGGCCGATTGGGTCGATCATCTGGCGGCGCCAATTGGCCTCGGTGATCAGGCGGTTGGAGTCGATGCCTTCCTCGTTGGTGAACACCATAGCGTTGGAGTTGAAGCTGAGTTCGCCGCCCAGGATCGGCCGGTTGACGATGTAGTCGTAGTCGATGATCGGATAGACCGTGGCGTCGGAGAACGGCTCATCCGTGAACAGCAGGCTCTGCGTGTTGTAGAACCGGGTCGAGAGATAGTTCCGGTCGTGCAAGCCTTCCAGGTAGACTTGCGACACGCGATCGGTCTTGAGCCGGCTGTCGAGATTGTAGAAGCGGCGGAAAGTCTCGTCGGTCTCGGCGAGAATGTCCCAGCCGTAGGCCCAATAGGGGTTTAGCGAGAACTTGCCTTCGGTCTTGATGCTGCCGCGGAAATCACCGTTGGTTGGACTGTCGATCGTGCCCTCGTCCCACACCCCGGCAAGCTCGACGCGATAGCCGCCGCTTGCCAACCGGTGGCGCCAATCGCCGACCAGCAAGGTGCCGGCCTTCTCGGTCCACATTGGCGCGAAGGTGAAATCGTAGTGATCGGAGAGCGCGAAATAGTAGGGGACCTGCACCGTGTTGCCGAGCTGATTGGAGTGGCTGTAGCTCGGCACCAGAAAGCCGGATTTGCGCTTGACGGTGGGGTCGGCGCTCTGGAACCAGGGGACGTAGACCACCGGCACGCCGAAGAAGTCGAATACGACGTTGCGGTAAGTGAGGGTGGCTTGATCGCGCTTATGGATGATCTTGCCGGCGCGAATACGCCAGGTCGGCGGCTTGTTTGGTTTGTCCTCGCAGAGTTTGCAAGGCGTGAACCATCCCTTCTCGAACACGGTGACATTGCCGGCTTCGCGGGAAGCTGACTGCGCGACGATTCGCGTATCGTCCTTGGTGACGAATTTCAGAGCCTCGATGAAGCCGTCGCGGAAGTCGTCGGTGAGCGTGATCTGGTCGGCGGTGATCACCGCGCCGTCGGGGTCCTTGATGCGGACATTGCCTTCGGCGGCAAGCGTGTTCGAGCTGCGATCGTAGACGACCCGGTCGGCGAGCAGGGTGTAGTTGCCGTAGTAGAGCTCGACATTGCCTTTGGCGGTGACCTTGGCGTTCTCGTTGTCGTAGATCATCTCGTCGGCTTGCAGCAGCATCGGCTCCGAGGAGTCGACCTTGGGGGGCTGCACGATCTGCTCGAGGGAGGTCTGCAACTGGGCGAAGGCCGGCTGCGAGGAAAGCAGGGCGATCGCCAAGGCGGCAAAAATGCTGGCAAACAGGCTCGCGCGCAGGCGGTTCGGCGCCCCGCCTATAGACGCGGCAAGGCCGGGCAGGGCCCGGCGCATACGGATCGATTTTGCGCGCGCGGCCGTCATCACCCGTCCTCTTTGTACAAGAGCACGGTGAGCGCGAGCGAAGCCGCGATGATCACCGGCACCCAGGCCGCGGCCACCGCGGAGGTGAGCTCGGCCATGGCGAAGTTGCGCGAAATCTCGGAGGCCACGAAGAAGGCAAAACCCGCCGCCAGTCCAAACACGGCGTTAATCTGCACATTGCCGAAGCGGAATCCTCGGAGCGAACAGGTGGCGGCGATGAGCACCATGGTTACGAGGAGGAATGGCCGCGACAGAAGCAGCTGGTACTGCACGCGGTATTGCGTGGCGGGGAGACCGGCACGCTCGGCGATCTGAATGAAGTTCGGCAGATCCCAGAACGAGATCGAGAACACCGTGCCGAGACTGTCGCGCACCTGGGTGGGGGTGAGGTAGGTGCTGAGCAGATAACTCTGGTAGAACGCCGGCTCTTGGCCGACGGCGCTGACCCAGGCGCTTTCGAGTTCCCAGCGCCCGTCCTTGAGCACAGCCCGCGTCGCCTCGATCCGCTCGGTCAGAGCATGATCGCGGTCGTATTGGAACACGGTGACGCCCTTAAGCTCAAGGCCCTGGTTGAGCACGTCGCTCGCATGCACCACCGAGGGTCCGTCGGTGCCATCCTCGCGCAGCCACGCTCCGGCGGTCTTGGTCTTGAGCAGCGACTCGCTGCGTCCGAACGCGGCGGCATAGAGACGCTCGGCCTCGCCGCGAGCGACGGCCGCCACCGGGTTGTAGAGCAGCACGAAGGCGATCCCGAGCAGGAAGGCGACGATCATTGCCGGAAGCGTGAACTGCCAAACTGAAATACCGGCGGCGCGAAGCACGACGAGTTCCGACGAACGGCTCAGCATCAGGAACACGCCGATGGTGCCGATCAGGACGGCGAAGGGCAGCACCAATTCGGAGAAAGACGGCAGGCGCAGGATCGTCATCCACGCCAGCAAGATGCCCGGGACATCACCCGAGTAGTTGCCGGCGCGGCGTAGCATCTCGATGAAATCGACGAAGAAGATCAGCACGCAACAGATTAGGAACATCGCCAGCATGGCGACGAGGAAGCGTCGCGAGAAATAGCGCGCAAGCGTCCCCACTGCACTGATGCCTGGCATCTGCGCTCTCACGTCGGTTGCATCCCTCTGCCGGCCCAAAACATTATCTTTTTTGGGGACTTGAGTTCGAAACTCAGTCTGGACCGCAATTCTGGGGACATTCTAACGTGCGCCGCCCAGGCCGCAACGAGAATCGCCCCCAGCGGAAGAGCATACACAAGCCAGATAGCCCATGCATTCAAGGCGATTAGGTTGCCTGCGGCGATGCCTGCCGCACGCAACGTCACGGCGATTCCGAAGGCCGCCAGAATCTGCAGCCAGCGGCCTTCCCGTGTGGTGCGCGCATGGCCCAGAAGGGCGATGGCGATGAAGACGAAGGCAAGAGGATAGAGCGGCGTGGAGAGACGTTCATGCAGCTCGGAACGTATGCGCCCCAAAAACCGCTGGGTTAGCGGGTTACTCATGTCGGAAGACATGAGATCGCTCATGTACTGTTCCCGCGGCCGCAAGTCTTTTGCGCCATCTTCCTTTGGGCTGAACTCGGAAAGATCGATCATATTCTGATCGAAAGCGACGATCTGCACGTCTCTTTCTTTGTCCTTGGCGCTATAGCGTTGCACGTAGCCGTCCAGCATCACCAGATAGGAACCTTCCTCATCGCTGATGATCCGGCCCCGCTCGGCGAGGTAGCTCATCACCTCCTCGTCCTCGCGCTCGTCGTGCACCAATAGGCCGAGCAATTCGCCGTTCAGGCTGCGGTCGCGGATGTGGAAGGTGAGTCCCCGTTCGGGGCTGGAAAAGCGGCCTGGCTGAAGAACTTGCGAGATCAGATCGGCGCGGACCTGGGTAATGAAGCTGCGCAGCGCGCGCATGCTGGCAGGGGTCAGGAAGAGGTTGGCGAGGAGGATGCCGATCGAGACGAGGGCGGCGAGTGCGACAAGTGGGGCGCCAATGCGCCAGATAGGCGCGCCCGACGCGGTCATGACGATCAGCTCGCTGTCACCGTTCATCCGGTCGAGCGTGTAGAGCGCGGCCATCAGCATGGCGTTCGGGGCGATCAGCGCCACGAGGCTCGGCAGGCTGAGCAGGGTCATCTGAAAGAACAGCAGGATGCCCTGACCCTGCGAGGTGATTAAATTCAATTCTTTCAGGACGGTAGCGAGCCAGACGACGAGCGTCAGCGTCAACAGGATGACGAGGAACGCATTCGTCACCTGCCGAAACATATATCGGCCGAAAAGCGTCATCGCCGCCTTGTAGATCCCCCGAACGACCCCCCTGGCGAGGCTTCTTTCGGCGCCGCCAGCCCCCTGAGGCCGAATGTGATTCCCATCAGGCTAAGATGGCGGAATTTCGGCCTTTTTGGAATGGCTTGCTTTCCCCGGGGACAGCATTTACCTAGGTCCCCCATTATTTCCTGAAGCTGTTGCAAGACTGCATCAGTAGCGCATCCTCGGCTCTCGCCGGGGTGCCACCCCGATGGATTGCCCGAGGCCGGTGCGGAGGGCGCGAGGAGCCTGTTGTGAGCGATCAGACCGCTTTGTCCTTTGTGAGCAAGAGTGCCCCTGCCGATGGCGTTGTCGTGGTGTTTGCCGAGGAGGGGCCCAAGCTGACGCCAGCCGCGCAAGATCTCGACAAGAAGACCAAAGGTTTGCTGGCGAAGGCTGCGGGGATCACGGGCTTCAAGGGAAAGAAGGAGCAGACGGTCGACATCCTCGCGCCGCAAGGACTCAAATTCGCGAGACTCCTGCTGGTGGGATTGGACCAGCCCAGCTCTTACAGTGCGGAGGATTGGCTCAATCTCGGTGGAACGGTGAGGGGACTTCTCAGCGGCAAGGAGGCGCCCTCGGCGCATATCTTTCTCGAGAAGGCAAGCGGCGACGTCTCGTCCGCCGAGGCCGCGAGCTTCGCCCTCGGCGCGCAGCTACGCGGTTACAAGTTCCAAAAATACAAATCCAAGAAGCGCAAGAAGGACGATTCCGCCAACGCGAATGACCGCACACTGAGGAAGATCGTGGTTCATTGCGCCGATCCGAAAGCGGCGACGCAGGCCTTTGCGCCGGCGCGGGCGATTGCCGACGGCGTGGTCTTGGCCCGCGATCTCGTCAACGAACCCGCCAATGTGCTCGGACCGGCAGAGTTCGCCGCGCGCGCCAAGGCGCTCACCAAGCTCGGCGTGCAGGTGGAAGTGCTCGGACCGGCGGCGCTGAAGAAGCTCGGCATGAACGCTTTGCTCGCGGTGGGCCAGGGCAGCGTGCGGCCGAGCCATGTCGTCGTCATGCAGTGGAAGGGCGCCGGACCGAAGGGCGGCGAGCCGATCGCCATCGTCGGCAAGGGTGTCACCTTCGACACCGGCGGCATCTCGCTCAAACCCGCAGCCGGCATGGAGGACATGAAAGGCGACATGGCGGGCGCGGCCTGCGTCGTCGGACTGATGCACGAGCTTGCCGCGCGCAAGGCGAAAGTAAACGCGGTCGGCATCGTCGGTCTGGTTGAGAACATGCCGAGCGGGGCGGCGCAGCGTCCCGGCGATGTCGTCACCTCGATGTCAGGACAGACCATCGAGGTGCTGAACACCGACGCCGAGGGGCGCATGGTGCTCGGCGATTGCCTGTGGTATGCGCAGGAACGGTTCAAACCGAGGGCGGTAATCAATCTCGCGACGTTAACCGGTGCGGTGATGGTGGCGCTCGGCAAGGAGCATGCGGGCCTGTTCAGCAACAATGACGAACTCTCGGACAAGCTGATCGCAGCCGGCCGCGCCACCGGCGAGAAATTGTGGCGGCTGCCACTCGGACAGAAATATGACAAGCACATAGACTCCAAGGTCGCCGACATGAAGAACACGGGAGGGAAGTGGGGCGGCTCGATTTCCGCCGCGCAATTCCTCCAGCGCTTCATCAAGGAAGGAACGCCTTGGGCGCATCTTGATATCGCGGGCACGGCGATGTCATCAGTCGATAGTGAGATCAATCGGAGCTGGGGTTCGGGCTTTGGCGTGCGGCTGCTCGACCGGCTGATCGCCGATCACTACGAGCGGCATTGAAACGGCTCGCGAGCGGCGTGCAAGTCGGCGCGGCGCCTCAAAACCAGAGCCAGATAGATTTTCCATAATATACCTTATGCGAATCGGGGATCTGGGGCAGAAATGACGCGAATCCGTCATCCCTATGATTTGGCTACGAGAAATCGTAAATGGCGCGGCGTTCCCGCGCGCATTGTCAGAAGCGCCAGCGATGCCTGAGACGCCGGAGAAACGTTATACGCTGAGCGATCTTCTCGCGGTAATGGCGCGGCTACGCGACAAGCACAGCGGTTGCCCCTGGGACATCGAGCAAACCTTCGCGACAATTGCTCCCTACACCATCGAGGAAGCCTACGAGGTTGCCGACGCGATCGCGCGAGAAGATCTAGACGAGCTGAAAGAGGAACTCGGCGACCTCCTCCTCCAGGTTGTCTATCACGCCCAGATGGCGTCCGAGCTTGAGCGCTTCGAGTTTGCCGACGTGGCCGACGGGATCGCGCGTAAGATGATCCGGCGACACCCGCATGTGTTCGGCGACGCGAGCCGTGAGGAGTTTCTGACGAAGGATCTTTGGCAACGGATCAAGGCCGAGGAGAAAGCCGAACGCGGCACTGGTGGACAAGCATCGAGGCTCGACGATGTGCCGCTCGCACTGCCTGCCCTGACGCGGGCGGTCAAGCTGCAGAAGCGCGCCGCGGAGGTCGGGTTCGATTGGCCCGATCTGATGCCCGTGCTCGCCAAAGCCGAAGAAGAGATCGCCGAGCTGAGGGCCGCGATCGCCGAGAGTGAAACGAAGCTAGGCAAGGATCGGGCGAAGCGCGTCGTCGAAGAGTTCGGCGACCTCCTGTTCGTGATGGCGAATATCGCGCGCCATCTGAAACTCGATCCGGAAGCGGCATTGCGCGGCGCCAACACGAAATTCGTGCGACGTTTCAGGAGCATCGAGGCGGCGCTTGCCGAAGAAGGTCGCAAGCCGGAAGACGCCACGCTGGAAGAGATGGACGCCTTATGGGACGCGGCCAAGGCGGAAGAGTCGAAGGGATAGCGTCTACTCGGCGGCCAGGCGAAGCCGGGCCGGGCCGGCGAGGCGGGCGAGCTTCTCGCGCTTCTCCGGCGCGATGCGGATGCGCAAGGCGGTGATCCCCTCGCCCAACGCCCTTCGCGCTAACACCTCGCAATTCTCGTAAATCCAATTCGACAGCGAGCCCTCATCGGGCTCGAGCGCTATCTCAATCGTTTCGCGCTTCCGATTGAGCCTTCGCTCGATCTCAGCACGCAACGCGTCGAGGCCCGAGCCGGTGACTGCCGAGACAAGGATCGCGCCGGCGCGCCGCGTCTCGTTGCGCACGCGCTGTGCTGCGTCGTGGTCGAGCAGGTCGGCCTTGTTCCAAACTTCGAGCAGGCGATCGGGTTCGCCTTCGGCGTCGACGCCGAGCTCCAGCAGCACGGCGTTGACGTCGGCGCGTTGGCTCACGCTTGCCTCGTCGGCGATGTCGCGGACATGCAAGATCAGATCGGCTTCCAGAACCTCCTCGAGGGTCGCGCGAAACGCGGCGATCAAGCCGGTCGGCAGTTCGGAGATGAAACCTACGGTGTCGGACACCACCGCCTTAGTTCCCCCGGGCAGCGGCAGCGCCCTGATGGTCGGATCGAGCGTGGCAAACAACGTATCCTCGGCGACCACCGAGGCGCCGGTCAGCGCATTGAACAAGGTCGACTTGCCGGCATTGGTGTAGCCGACCAGAGCGACGGCGGGGTACGGTACGCGGCGGCGCGACTGCCGGTGCAGGCTCCGCGTCTGCCTGACATGCTCTAGCTCTTTGCGGATATTGTCGATGCGCTCGCCGATGACGCGGCGGTCGGCTTCGATCTGCGTCTCACCGGGGCCACCGAGAAAGCCGAAGCCGCCGCGCTGACGCTCCAAGTGAGTCCAGGAGCGGACCAGCCGGCTCTTCTGATAGACGAGATGGGCGAGTTCGACTTGCAAGCGCCCTTCCCGGGTCCGCGCCCGTTCACCGAAGATCTCGAGAATGAGACCGGTGCGGTCGAGCACCTTGACCTGCCAGGCGGTCTCGAGATTGCGCTGTTGCACCGGCGTGAGCGGATGGTCGACGATGACGAGGCCGGCCTCTTCGGCGCGCACCAGTCCTTTCAGCTCTTCGACCTTGCCCGAGCCAAACAAGGTTGCGGGCCGCGGCGTAGGCACCGGCACGACGCCCTTTGCCGCCACCTTGAGATCGATCGCGGCGGCAAGTCCTGCCGCCTCATCGAGCCGCGCTTGTGGCGACCGCTCGAGCGCGCCCCGGCTGGCCGCAACGCCAGATCCCTTCGCTCTTGCCTTGCCGAGCACCGGAAGCAGCACCACGGCCTTGACGCGCCCATGAGAGGGATGCGGGCGCGCGCGACGCGCGGGCCGTTCCTGCTTGCGTTTCAGGTCTTTCGGATCAGTCGGACGCAATTACTCAGCCGCACCTTCCGCGTCGGTGATCTCTGCAAGCTGGATGGGCTGACCCGGCATGATGGTTGAAATCGCGTGTTTGTAGACAAGCTGCGAGTGTCCATCCCGGCGCAGGAGGACGCAAAAATTGTCGAACCAGGTTACAACGCCCTGAAGCTTCACGCCGTTCACGAGAAAAATGGTCAGCGGCGTCTTGTTCTTGCGAACATGGTTCAGAAAAGTGTCTTGAAGGCTTTGCGCGCGTTCTGTCGCCATGGGCTTCCCCGTCCCTTTGGTCACGCTTACGCTATTGGTTGTGCCGGTGCGTTGCCCTGCCCGGCGTTGGAGGCGGTATTAGACGCGATTAAAAGGTCGTCCCGCAAGGGACTTGATGCGAAAGAGTGTACTTCGCCCCAAGCAAAACCCGGAAAGTCCATGGGCCTGCTAGCGCAAAGCCGGGCTCCGCTCATTCGAATTAACCCCTAGCGCCCGCAATTTACGGTGCAATGCCGACCGCTCCATGCCGATAAATTCGGCGGTGCGCGAGATATTGCCGCCGAACCGGTTGACCTGCGCGAGTAAGTACTCCCGCTCGAAGATCTCGCGTGCGTCCCGCAAGGGCAGCGACATCAGATGCTCGCCCCCTGCACCGTTCGGCGACAAGGGGACGGGCGAGATGATCTCGTCCGGCAGCATCTCGGCGGTGATGATCGAATCGGGGTCGCCGCCCACGAGAATCATCAGCCGCTCGATATTGTTGCGGAGCTGGCGCACGTTGCCCGGCCAGTCGTGGGACTGCAGCACCGCCATGGCGTCCTCGCCGATGCGGCGAGGCGGCAGGCCGGAGGCGACCGAGATGGTTTGCACGAAATAGCGCACCAGCTCGGGCACGTCCTCGCGCCGCTCGGAAAGTCCCGGCACCTTGATCGGCACAACGTTGAGCCGATGGTAGAGGTCCTCGCGCAAACGCCCCGCCGACATCTCCTTCTGCAGGTCGTGGCTCGTCGACGAGACCACACGCACATCGACATGCACCTTGGGGCCGCCGCCGAGCCGCTGGAAGCGCTGCTCGACCAGCACGCGCAATATCTTGGCTTGCGTCTCGAGCGGCATGTCGGCGACCTCGTCGATATAGAGCGTGCCGTTATGCGCCTCCTCGAGCGCGCCGACCTTGCGCGGCCCGGAACTCACGCCCTCTTCCGTGCCGAAAAGTTCGAGCTCCATGCGGTCCGGCACCATGGCGGCGGCATTCAGCACCACGAACGGACCTTCGACACGCGCCGACTTGGCGTGCATCACGCGCGCCGCGAGCTCCTTGCCGCAGCCGGAAGGTCCGGTGATCAGTATGCGGCTATTGGTCGGAGCCACCTTGTCGATCGCTTGGCGCAGCTGATTGATGGCGGCGGAGCGGCCGATCATTTCGAAGGAATAGGTGCTGCGTTCGCGCAGCTCGCGATTCTCGCGCTTCAGCCGCGAAGCTTCCAGCGCGCGGGCGGTGAGCAGCACCAGGCGATCGGCCTTGAACGGCTTTTCGATATAGTCGTAGGCGCCGCGCTTGATGGCCGCGACCGCAGTCTCGATATTACCGTGGCCACTGATGATGATGACGGGAAGGTCGGGATGCGCCTTCTTGATGCGGTCGAGCAGCTCGAGCCCGTCGAGCTTGGAGCCTTGCAGCCAGATGTCGAGGATGATGAGCGACGGGCGCCGCTCCTCGATGGCTTGCAAGGTCTCGTCGCTGTCCTTGGCCAGCCGGGTCGAATGGCCTTCGTCCTCCAGAATGCCCGAGATCAAGTCACGGATGTCGGCCTCGTCATCGACGACCAGAATATCAGACGCCATGGGTCACTCCCTCTTCCTCCTCGGCACGCTCCGGCGCGCTCTCCGCGGAAGATTGGGGTTCGGCATCGGCCGCCGCCGCGGGCGCTTCCTCCCTGTCTCCCGTCGGGAAATTGATGCGCACCGACGCTCCTTCGATTTTGCCGTTACGTTTCGGCGCGTCGGCGAGCGTGAGCGTGCCGCCATGCTGTTCGGTAATGCGCTGCACGATGGCCAGTCCGAGCCCCGTCCCCTTCTCGCGAGTGGTCATATAGGGCTCGACCAGCCGCTCGCGATTCTCCTTGGGCAGGCCGCAACCATTGTCGATCACCGTCACTTGCACGTGGTCGGCCTTGGTGCGGACCTTGACGACGATGCGGCCCTTGCCGGCGCGGGCCGGGTTGGCCTCGACGGCGGAATCGATCGCCTCGCTCGCATTCTTGACCAGGTTGGTGACCGCCTGGGCAAGCAGGCGCCGGTCAGATAGCGCCACCACCGGCTTGGGCGGCAGGTCGAGCTCGAAGGCGATCTCCGGCCGGCTGACCTGATATAGGAACACGGCTTCGCGCACGATGTCGCGCACGTCGTGGCGCTCCATCACCGGCTTCGGCATGCGGGCGAAGGCGGAGAACTCGTCGACCATGCGGCCGATATCCGACACTTGGCGGATGATCGTGTCGGTGCATTGGTCGAACACCTCGCGGTCCTTGGTGATGGAGTCGCCGTATTTGCGCCGGATGCGCTCGGCGGAGAGTTGGATCGGGGTGAGCGGATTCTTGATCTCGTGGGCAATGCGGCGGGCGACGTCGGCCCAGGCGGTCGAGCGCTGAGCGCTGACGAGCTCGGTCATGTCGTCAAAGGTCACCACGAAGCCCTCGCCTTCCTGATCGTGGCCTTCGCTGGTGACGCGCACGGCGAAATTGCGCTCGGAGCCGTGCCGCCTGAGCGTGATCTGATCGGTGATCAGGCGCCTCCCCTGCCGCTGCGCGCGCTTCAGCACCTGAGCGAACTCGGGAGCCGCCTTGGCAAGCGGCTGACCTTTGAGATCGGCCTCCTTCATCTCGAGTAATGTCTCGGCCGAACGATTGACCAGGGTAACGACGCCGTCGGCGTCGACTCCGACCACGCCCGCCGTGACGCCGGACAGCACGGCCTCCATGAAGCGACGGCGCTCGTCGAGCTGCATATTGGCGCCGACCAGCTCGTCGCGCTGGCTCTTGAGCTCGGAGGTCATGGTGTTGAACGTCGCGCCGAGCACAGCAAGGTCGCCGTCGGCCGGCTGGACATCCACGTTCACGGCGAGATTGCCTTGCGAAATTTGCTGCGCGGCGCCCATTAGCTGACGGATCGGCGCCACCAGGCGATTGGCGAACCACATGCCGGTCCAGATGGCGGCGAGCAGGAGCGTTAGCGCGATTGCCACATACATCAGCCCAAAGGCGACCTGGACGCCGGCGCGCCGCTGCTCGAGCAGCTGATACTCGGCGACGCTGGCGCGGGTGGCGCGCAGTTGCTGTAGCACGTGCGGGTTCACCGGGCGGATCACGTAAAGAAAGGTGTCGCTGAAATTTTGCAAGCTCTTGATGGCGCCGACCACGCTGGTCTGGCCGGGTGCGATCACGATCACCTGGCCTTGCTTGGCAAGCTCCATCGCCTCTTTCGGCGGCGGCCGGTAAGGCCACTCGGGGACTGAGGCGGCCGTGGCGAGGATCTTGCCCTCTCCGTCGATCAGATAGGCGATGGGCAATGCCCTGATCGCGGCCTGGGCGTTGAGGAAACTGCCGAAGCCCGCGGGCTGCGACTTCACCAACTGCACCGCCTCGTCGATGTCCTTGGCCATGCCGACGGTATCGGCGCGGATCACCTGGCCATGTTCCTGGAGATAGGCCGTGGCCACATCGATCGAACTCTGGATGACGGACTTGGTGCGGTCGGAGAACCAATGGTCGAGACCGCGATCGAGCGAGATCGAAGCGAACACGGCCAGCAGGATGGCGGGGAGGACGGCGATGACGCTGAACAGGCTGACGATTCGGACATGGAGCTGGGCGCCGGCGGTTTGCCGGCGGCGGGCGAGCCTGAGCCCGGTCACCTGCCAGGCGATGAGCACGATCATCGCCAGGACGAGGACAAGATTGATCAGGAGCACACCCACCACCACGCGGTGCGTGGGCACGATGGGGGTGAGCCCGGTCAGGATGAGATAGGTGGCGAGGCCCGAGCAAAGCGCGAGCACGACCGTGATCAAGCCGAGCGTAAAGGTCAGCCGGTTACCGCCGCGGACGCCTTCACGCCACGGGCCTACCGCAGGCGGATAAGGTTTGCCAGTGTCGCCCGAGGGTTGCGTCATGGCTTAACGCCCCGAACCGAGGGTGCCGCATCCGGCCATTTATCCCCATGACTGGAAGACGCCACGTAACGCATTCCCTGCCCTCCCCGCAAGGACCCTGGCGATCCTCTTTCCCGGGAGCGTCCAGCCTCAGGGCTGATGCAATAAAATCACAATGTGGCGCTTTGGCGACAATCGTTTGGTTAACGCGTCAGGCGCACAGAACTCGGGAGTCGCCATCCCAGCAGAACGAAAGAGCCAAAGATCTGGAGGCTTAGCCGCCCGGCGTGCGAATTACCTTGATGCCGAGATCGCGGATTTTCTTGCGCAGGGTGTTGCGATTTAGTCCCAACAAATCGGCAGCACGAATTTGGTTGCCCCTGGTCGCGGCGAGCGCCGCACTGAGCAACGGCGACTCGACCTTGCGCAGCACCCGCGTGTAGAGGCCCGCCGGCGGCAGCTCCTGGCCGAAGCTCATGAAATAATCGGCGAGGAAGCGTTCGACCGCTTCGGATAAATCGCCTGACGGCTCGGCCGTGTCGGGGAACGGCGTGCGGTTGACGCTGGCTAGCTCGCTCTCCACCATATCGGTGGAGACGATGTCTTGCGCATAGATGGCCGAGAGCCGGCGCACCAGATTCTCGAGCTCGCGCACGTTTCCCGGCCAGTGATAGCGCTTGAGCCGGTCGATGGCGCCCGGCTCGAAACTCTTCGGGGGCAAGCCCTCCTTCTCGGCGATGCCGAGGAAGTGCCGCACGAGATCGGGGATGTCCTCGAGCCGCTCGCGGAGCGGCGGCAATCTGAGCGGCACGACATTCAGCCGGTAGAAGAGATCCTCGCGGAACAGGCCCTGGTCGATCTGCTGCTGCAGGTCGCGGTTGGTGGCGGCGATGATCCTGACATTGGTGCGGATCGGCGTCCGGCCGCCGACCGTGGTGTATTCGCCTTCCTGCAGCACGCGCAGAAGCCGCGTTTGCGCCTCCATCGGCATGTCGCCGATCTCGTCGAGAAACAAGGTGCCCCCTTCGGACTGCTCGAAACGTCCGACATGGCGATTCTGGGCGCCGGTGAAGGCCCCCTTCTCGTGGCCGAACAATTCAGACTCGATCAGTTCGCGCGGGATCGCCGCCATGTTGATGGCGACGAACGGACCGTTGCGGCGTTTGCCGTATTCGTGCAACGCGCGCGCTACCAGCTCCTTGCCGGTGCCCGACTCGCCGGTGATCATCACCGTGAGATCCGTCTGTGTCAGGCGCGCGAGCACGCGATAGATATCCTGCATCGCCGGACAGCGGCCGATCAGCGGCAAACCGTCATTGACCTCGGCGGCAAGCCGCTGTGCGCGCTTGCGCGGCTCAGCGAGTGCGCGACCCACGACGGCAACGAGCTCGTTCAAATCAAAGGGCTTCGGCAGATATTCGTAGGCGCCACGCTCGGCCGCGGTGATCGCGGTCATGAATGTGTTCTGCGCACTCATGACGATGATCGGCAGGTCGGGACGCAGCTTCTTCACCCGCGGGATCAAGTCGAAGGCGCTCTCATCCGGCATCAGGACGTCGGTAATGACCAAGTCGCCATCGCCCTGGCTGATCCAGCGCCACAAGGTGGCCGCGTTGCCGGTGGCGCGCGGCGCATATCCGGCGCGGGCGAGCGCCTGGTTGAGCACCGTGCGGATCGCGGCGTCGTCGTCGGCGATGAGAATATTGCCCTTGGCCATGCCCTGCTAACCCCGTCCGCTGTGTTGTGCTTCGCCTTCGGCCATGGGCATCAACGCCCGGAATACGGTCTGACGCGGCCTGGAATCGCATTCGATGATGCCGCCATGATCGCCGATGATCTTGGCGACCAGTGCGAGACCAAGCCCGGTGCCGGACGGCTTGGTGGTGACGAAAGGATCGAACAAATGCGGCATGAGGTCGGCGGGCACGCCGGTGCCGTTGTCCTCGACGGCGATCTCGAGCGGGAGGCTGACACGCGCCTGGCTGCCTGGCACCGAAAGCCGCACGCCAGGCCGGAACGAGGTGGTGAGCGTGATCTGCCCGTCGGCGCGCTCCTCGCCGATCGCTTCGGCGGCGTTCTTGACGAGGTTGAGGAACACCTGGATCAGTTTGTCGCGGCTTCCAGGGACGGGCGGCAGCGACGGGTCGTAATTCTCCACGATTTTGATCTGGCGGGCAAAGCCGGTGCGGGCGATCTGCTTCACATGGTCGAGCACATCATGGATGTTGACCGGCTCGCGCTGCAGCGGACGTTCGTCGCCGAAGATCTCCATGCGGTCGACCAGCTTGCAGATGCGATCGGACTCAGTGCAGATCAGTTGCGTCAGGGTGCGATCGGAGTCGGTGCGGTCGCTTTCCAACAATTGCGCCGCGCCCCTGATGCCGGAGAGCGGATTCTTGATTTCATGCGCGAGCACCGCGGCAAGCCCCGAGACCGAGCGCGCGGCGCCGCGGTGGGTGAGTTGGCGTTCGATCATCTGCGCCATGCTGCGCTGCTGGAGCATGATCAGCACGCGGCCGGGTATTTCGGCGACCGGCCCGCCATAGAGATCGACCAGCTTCGGCGCCTCGAAACGGACCGAGCCGAGTTCGACGCCATATTCGTTGACCGTGGTGCCGTTGCGCTGCACCTGCTCGACCAGCGCGATCAGCGGACTGCCGAAGGCAATCACGTCGGTGAGCGCGCGACGGCAAAGCACGCCGGCGCTCATCTGAAAGAAGTCCTCCGCGGCGATATTGGCGTATTCGATAGTGAGGCCTTCGCCGATGACAAGGAGCGGGTGCGGCAGCGCGCCGAGCAGTGCCTCGGTGTTGACCGGCAACGCTTCCCTCACGCGCCGGGGGCTGGGCTTTTTGGTTGCGCCGCTCAAGCGGTATATCCTCTGCTCGCCCCTCTGGGCTGATACGGCCGCAGATGCACAATTTTTATGCAAGAAAACCCCATGATCTTTAATTGGGCACAATACGAGGGTTTTGCGGCGCGGGCAACATTCGTTTTGCCGCAGTGCAGCATTTTTCTTCTATCTTCGTTACTCGCGCCTAGCTGCCTGACTCTGCACGACTTAATGCCATTGGCGGGAGCGATTTTGTGACTGTTTCGGCGCTCATTGTTGCGGCTGGACGCGGCGCCCGGGCCGCGAATGAGCACGGCCGGCCGAAGCAATATTGCCCGGTCGGCGGCGTGCCAGTGATCGCCCGCAGCATCGCGGCCTTTGCCGATCATCCGGGCGTCGATGACATCTTGGTGGTGATTCATCCGGACGATACGCCGCTCTACGCCGCGGCAAGCCGCCCTTTCGAGGCGCGGCTGCGCGAAGCGGTGCCCGGGGGTTCCAGGCGGCAGGATTCGGTGCGGCTGGGGCTCGAGGCGTTGGCGGCCAAAGCCCCCTCCTCCGTGTTGATACACGACGCGGTGCGGCCGTTCGTCGAGCGTGAGCTGATCGACCGCGTCATCGATGGCCTCGTTGCCCATGATGCGGCGCTGCCCTGCCTGCCCATCGCCGACACGCTGAAATGGGTGGCGCGCGGCAAGGTGATCGGCACCGCCGCGCGCGATCAGCTTTATCGCGCGCAGACGCCGCAAGGCTTCAAATTCGAAGCGATCCTCGCCGCGCATCGCGAAGCGGCGAAAGAGTCCGGACGCGACTTCACCGACGACGCCGCGGTCGCCGAATGGTTTGGCCTGGATGTGGCGCTTGTCGAGGGGTCGGAGGACAATCGCAAGCTCACCACGGCGGAGGATCTGCAACGCGCCGACGCGCTGCTCCAGCCGCGTCGCGGTGGCGAGGCCGGCACGATCCGCGTCGCCACCGGTTACGACGTGCATGCCTTCGGTCCCGGCGACGCGGTGATTCTTTGCGGCGTGCGCATTCCGCATGCGAAAAAGCTCGTGGGCCATAGCGACGCCGACGTGGCCTTGCACGCGCTCACCGACGCGCTGCTCGGTGCCATCGCCGATGGAGATATCGGCGTGCATTTCCCGCCCTCCGATGCGCGCTGGCGCGGCGCCGCCTCCGAGATTTTCCTCAAACATGCCGCGGCCAAAGTTAGGGAGTGCGGCGGGACGATCGTGCATGCCGACATTACGCTGCTTTGCGAAGCCCCGCGGATCGGGCCCTATCGCGACGAGATGCGGGCGCGCGTCGCCGAACTGTTGGGTATCGAGAGCGGCCGGGTGAGCCTCAAGGCGACCACCAATGAGGGGCTCGGTTTCATCGGGCGCGGCGAAGGCATCGCGGCGATGGCCACAGTGACGGTGAGCTTGCCATGACGGAGAAACTCGAAATCGGCAAAGACATTCTCTCGTTGGCCGTGGACTTGCTCTCCGTCTGCCGCGATCGGGGCGAGTTGATTGCGACGGCCGAGTCCTGCACCGGCGGCCTGCTTGCGGCGACGATGACCGCCATCCCCGGTTGCTCGGATTGCTTCGAGCGCGGCTTCGTCACCTATTCAAACGCATCGAAGAGCGAGATGCTCGGCGTGCCCTATTGGCTAATCGAGAAACACGGCGCGGTGAGCGAGGACGTGGCACGCGCCATGGCCGGCGGCGCGCTGACCCATTCGCAAGCCAGCCTTGCCGTGGCCGTCACCGGCATCGCCGGGCCGGACGGTGGCACGCCGGAAAAGCCGGTCGGCCTTGTCCATTTTGCCGCAGGAAGGCGCGACGGGCCGGTCGCCAGCGAGACCGTCCTGTTCGGCGATCTCGGCCGCACTGAGGTCCAGCGCCGCAGCGTGGCGCAAGCGCTCAAGTTGCTGCGCGCGCTATTGTGACGCGAGCGCTACGACCTTAGGGCCGTACACCGCGTCGGCGCGCGTCTCGAAGGCGCGGGTATATTTCTCCACCGCCCTGGCGAACAAGCCGCCGACTAGCCGCTCGAACAGGCGCGAGCGGAAGGCGTAGGCGATATAGAAATCGATCTCGCAAGCCCGCTCGCCCTCGGGGCGGAACTGCCAGCGATTCTCCAGAAAGCTGAAGGGCCCGTCGAGATATTCCACCAGGATGGCGCGGGAGGCGGGATCGAGATGCACACCCGTGGTGAAGCTCTCATGGATCATGCCGTACCCCACCGTCATGATGGCGATCAGCACTTCCTTGCCGCCACGCTGCTCGCGATGTTTGACCTGCAAGTCCTCGCAGAGCGGCAGGAATTTCGGATAGTCCTCGACCCGGGCCACGAGCGCGAACATCTCGTCGGCGGAATGCGCGACATGGTGCGTTGTCTCGTAGACATGCATGCGGGCAACCGGAACGTAGCAGCTAGGCGAGCGCGGCCTGCCGCGCGGCTTTGAGCCGCGCGAAGTCTTGCTCGGCGTGATAGGAGGAGCGGGTCAAGGGGCTGGATGCCACAAGCAGGAAACCTGTTTCCTCGGCAATGCGCTGATAGGAGGCGAACTCCCCCGGCGTGACAAAGCGGTCAATGGCCGCATGTTTGCGCGTCGGCTGGAGATATTGGCCGATGGTGAGAAAATCGACCTCCGCCGCGCGCAGATCGTCCATCACGGCAAGCACCTCCTGCATCGTCTCGCCGAGACCCACCATCATTCCCGATTTGGTGAAGACGCCGGGTGCGAGCGCCTTGGCACGCTCGAGCAGCTTGAACGAGTGGCGATAGTCGGCGCCGGGGCGAATGCGGCGGTAAAGCGAAGGCACGGTCTCCACATTGTGGTTGAACACGTCGGGCCCGGCCTCGATGACGATTTCCAGCGCGCCTTCCTTGCGCAGGAAGTCGGGGGTCAGCACCTCAATGCTGGTCTCTGGCCGCGCGGCGCGAATGGCGCGGATCGTTGCCGCGAAATGCGCGGCGCCGCCGTCGGCGAGATCGTCGCGATCGACCGAGGTCACCACCACATGCGAAAGACCGAGTGCGGCGACGGCACCGGCCACGCGCCCTGGCTCGCCCGCATCGACTCCCCCGCCAGGCTTGCCGGTGCGCACGTTGCAAAAGGCGCAAGCCCGCGTGCAAATGTCGCCGAGGATCATGAACGTGGCGTGCCGTTTTGCCCAGCACTCGCCGATATTGGGACAGGCTGCTTCTTCGCAGACTGTTACGAGCCGCTGCGCGCGCAGGACGGCGCGGGTCGCATCGAAGGCGCCCGTCCCCGGCGCCCGCACGCGGATCCATGGCGGCTTGGGTAGAATGGGCGTGTCGGGCAGCCGCGCCTTTTCCGGGTGGCGCGGCCGCGCTTTGGCCCCATGCAAACTTTCAAGCACCGTCACGGCGGAACAACTCCTAGTCTTACGTCGACGGCCCTCTGACGGCGCGCCAGATCCACAGCAGCAGGATGGCGCCGATCGACGCCACGATCAAATTACCGAGCCAGCCATAGAACTCGACATTCATCAAACCGGCGAGATTGCCGCCGACGAAGGAGCCGGCGATGCCGACCAGGAGATTGGTGAACAGCCCGTGGTCGCTCGCGGTGACCTTCTCGGCGATCCAGCCAGCGAGAATGCCGATGATCAGCATGCCAATGAAACCGACGCCCGGCATCGACAACAATCCGTGCGCTTGCCCTTCCATTTCAGTTTTCCTCCTAGGCTTTTTCGATTGGACGATTCGCCTCAGCGCATGCGTTGCCAAACATACAGACAGAGAATGGCGCCCAGCGTGGCGATGATGATCTCGCCGATCACATTATAGGCGCCCAACCCGAGCAGGCCGGCCAGCAACCCGCCGACCACCGCGCCGACAATGCCGATCAAGAGGTTGACCAACAGGTCCTGCTGCCGCCCCATGATGTATGAGGCGAGAAAGCCGGCGATCAGGCCGACGACGAGAAAGATGATAAGGCTCATAGTCTTGCTCCGTTTCTCTCGGGGCTGCCGGCTCAGGCCCGATTGGCGCTTGAACCGCTACTAGATATGGAGAGCGCGGCCGAAAGCGTCGAGCACCGATTCGCCCATCATCTCCGACAATGTGGGGTGGGGGAAGATGGCGGCGATCAATTCCGCTTCCGTCGTTTCCAGGGTTTTGCCGATGACGAAGCCCTGAATCAGCTCGGTCGCCTCGGCGCCGATGATATGCGCGCCGAGCAGCGCGCCGGTCTTGGCGTCGAAGATGGTCTTGACCAGGCCCTTGGTCTCGCCGAGCGCGATGGCCTTGCCGTTGGCCGAATAAGGGAAGCGCCCGACCTTTAGCTCGTGCCCCGCCTGGCGCGCCTGCTCTTCGGTGAAGCCGACGCTGGCGACTTGCGGGCTGCTATAGGTGCAAGACGGGATGGCGGTCTTATCGAGCGGGTGCACGCCTTCGACGCCAACGATCTTCTCGACGCAGATAATCCCCTCATGGCTTGCCTTATGCGCGAGCCAAGGCGGACCCACGACGTCGCCGATGGCATAGAGACCGGGCGCGCCGGTGCGGCTCCATTCGTCGACCACGATGTGACCTTTGTCGATCTTCACGC
>DATICH010000118.1:0-5764 GCA_035456885.1 Methyloceanibacter sp. | reverse complement strand
TCCCGGTACGTGTTCTTGAAATTCGCCATGCGTGGATCGGCTCCGAAGGCTTCGGATGCGGGCAAAACTTGCCGACGATAAGGCCTAATCGGCAGCCGCAGGAAATTACGTTTACGTAAGACTAAGGTGAGCGCGCGGCTGGTCCCTGCGGCAAAAAGGGCGGCCGAATGGGCCGCCCCTTCTGTAAATCTGGCTGTGGGCTTGCGGACTACATCATGTCCATGCCGCCCATGCCGCCGGGGGGCATGTGGGCATGACCGTCGCCGCCTTTCTTGGGCGACTCGGCTACGCCGGCCTCGGTGGTGACCAGCAGGCCCGCCACCGATGCGGCATCCTGTAGCGCCGTACGCACGACCTTGGCCGGATCGATGATGCCCTTGGCGATGAGATCGCCATATTCGTTGTTCTGGGCGTCATAGCCGTAAGCCGCCGACTTCTGGTCGGTCACCTTGCCGACCACGATCGAGCCTTCGACCCCAGCATTCTCGGCGATCTGGCGGATCGGTGCCTGGAGCGCGCGGCGAACGATATTGATGCCGGCCTCCTGGTCATCGTTGTCGCCCTTGGCCTTGAGGTTTTTCGCCGCCCAGAGCAGCGCCACGCCGCCGCCGGGCACGATGCCTTCCTCGACCGCGGCGCGCGTTGCGTTCAGCGCATCGTCGACGCGGTCCTTCTTCTCCTTCACCTCGACCTCGGTCGCACCGCCGACCTTGATCACCGCGACGCCGCCGGCGAGCTTCGCCAACCGCTCTTGCAACTTCTCGCGGTCATAGTCGGAAGTAGTGTCCTCGATCTGCTGCTTGATCTGGGCGATACGGGCCTTGATCTCGTCCTTCTTGCCGGCGCCGTCGACGATGGTGGTGTCATCCTTGGTGATGACCACCTTCTTCGCCTTGCCCAGCATCTGCACGGTGACGTTCTCGAGCTTTATGCCGAGATCCTCGGAGATCAACTCGCCGCCGGTCAGCACGGCGATGTCCTGCAACATGGCCTTGCGGCGATCGCCGAAGCCCGGCGCCTTCACCGCCGCGACCTTCAAGCCGCCGCGCAGCTTGTTGACCACCAGGGTCGCGAGCGCCTCGCCCTCGACATCCTCGGCGATTACCAGCAGCGGGCGTCCCGACTGCACCACCGCCTCGAGCAGCGGCAACAGCGACTGAAGGCCCGACAGCTTCTTCTCGTAGATCAGAATGTACGGGTTCTCCAGATCGGCCACCATCTTCTCGGCATTGGTGATGAAATAGGGCGAGATATAGCCGCGGTCGAACTGCATGCCCTCGACCACTTCGAGCTCGCTGTCGAGGCTCTTGGCTTCCTCGACCGTGATCACGCCCTCATTGCCGACCTTCTGCATGGCTTCGGCGATCATGTCGCCGATCGCCTTCTCGCCATTGGCGGAGATGGTGCCGACCTGGGCGATCTCCTCCGAGCCCTTCACCTTCTTCGACTGCTTCTTGATCTCCTCGACCACCTCGATCACGGCCTTGTCGATGCCGCGCTTGAGGTCCATCGGGTTCATGCCGGCGGCAACCGCCTTGAGGCCCTCGCGCACGATAGCCTGGGCCAGCACGGTGGCGGTGGTGGTGCCGTCGCCGGCGGTGTCGTTGGTCTTGGACGCGACCTCTTTCAGCATCTGCGCGCCCATATTCTCGAACTTATCTTCGAGCTCGATCTCCTTCGCCACGGTCACGCCGTCCTTGGTCGAGCGCGGCGCGCCGAACGATTTCTCGAGGATCACGTTGCGGCCCTTGGGGCCGAGCGTGATCTTCACCGCATTGGCCAGGACGTCGACGCCGCGCATCATGCGCTCGCGCGCCTCGGCCGAGAACTTTACGTCTTTTGCTGCCATCTGATCTTGCTCCAGTCTTTATGTCTTGATGTGTTGGGTTTGCAGGGAAGGGGCCTCAGCCGAGGATCCCCATGATGTCGGACTCCTTCATGATCAGGAGTTCCTCGCCGTCGATCTTCACCTCGGTGCCCGACCATTTGCCGAACAGCACCTTGTCGCCGGCCTTCACTCCCATCGGTTGGAGCTTGCCGTCCTCGCCGCGGGCGCCGGGCCCGGCGGCGATCACCTCGCCGGTCTGCGGTTTCTCCGCCGCCGTATCTGGAATGATGATGCCACCTTTGGTCTTCTGCTCCTCTTCGAGCCGGCGCACGACCACGCGGTCGTGCAAGGGTCGGAATTTCATGGATTCTTCTCCGGGAACTTGCTGAGAAATAAAGGATCGTGCCGCGTTGGCACTCGACTTTTGCGAGTGCTAGCCGCTGCGCGTCAGATACTGTCGGGACCCGCCGCTGTCAAGGCGGAGGCGGGCCGAAAGCGCAGACGATGTCGGCCTCGCCACCGAGGGCGAGGTTCTTCTCCCGGTCACGCAAGAGCATCGTCCCGACGCCATTGGGCTTTCGCTGGTACATACCACAAGACGCTGAAGCGGCTTTCGTCGCGCGATTCGATCTCGACGAACCGTGCAAGCGCCCTTGCTCTAATTCGCATCGCGTTGCTTCGGCCGCTTGGTTTCGCGGCGCTTGGCTGCTATCACTAACCGCAGAGCGGTCCGCCAAATTACTGTTGCCTTACAGCGGGCTGCCGCCGCATGGTAGTTGTGACGAGGGGGTGGGTAACGTGGCGAGCAGCCTTGCCATGGCCTCTAGGCGGAGCGAGTCCTCGGGAGGGCTGGCCATGCTTGACGTGATCGTCCTGATTGCCATGGCAGTCACGGCGGTTGCCTTCGCCGTCGGCCTCATTTTGCACTCCGGCATCGCGCAAATCCCGGCCCTGATCGCCGCGGCGGCCCTCTATATGGTGATGGCGGCGTCCTATCTGATGGTGGCGCGGCCCTCGCGCCCTTCCGGCGGGGGTGACCATCGCCTCAACGATTTCGAAGAGGCGCTCGAGATCATCGACAAGGACTTGCAGCGAATCGACCGCGTCGAGGAGCAGGTCTCGCGCCTCGATCTCCTGGCCGACCGGGTCGAGCAGCTGGATCAGGCGTTGGGCGAATATGCCGGCGCCACGCCGATCGGCGGGGTGAGCCGCTCGGAGCACCTCACGCAGGAATTCGAAGAGATGCACGCCAAGATCGAGACCCTGCGTGCCGACCTGGAAAGCGAGACCAGGACCCAGCGCGAGAAGATGACCGGCGATCTCCGCATGTTGGAGGGTCTGATCAAGCAACTCTCCAGCGAATTGATCGCAGCCTCGGGCGGCGAAGCTTCGATCGCGCCGGTGCGGTCCACCGCGGCGCCGCCGCCGATGCCGGAGATCGTGGCCGAGGTCGAGAAGATCGAGCCCGAGCCTGACCCGGAGCCGTTGCCCGAGCCTGAGCCTGAGCCCGAGCCTGAACCTGAGCCCGAGCCTGAACCCGAGCCGGAAACGGCGGTCGATCTCGAGGGCCTGACCGTCGTCAAGATCGAAGAGGACGAGATCGTCGCGATCGACGACGAGGAGCCTCTACGCGCGCTCGGCGATGAGGACGCGCCGCTTCGCGGGGATGCTGCGGAGGACGCCGTCGTCTTGGAAGAGGAAGTGGAAATCGTCGAGGAGGCACCCGCCGCCGCAGCGGGCCCTCCGCCCGCCGAGACAGCTGCCGAGAAAGTCGAGACCGCGCCAATCGACGATAGCGAGATGCTGGAGATCATGAGCCAGGCGATCGAAGCTGGCCGCGTCGATCTTTATCTGCAGGCGGCCGTAACTTTGCCCGAGCGGAGGCCGCGTTACTTCGAGGCGCTCACCCGCATCCGCACCAAGACCGACAAACTGATCCTACCCGCCTCTTATATCAAGGTGGCGGAAGGCTCCGGCATGATGCCGCTGATCGACAATGTGCTGCTGGTGAAAAGCGTGCAGACCTTGCGCCGCCTCGGCGCCAAGTCCCGCGTCAAGGGCGTGTTCTGCAACATCTCGGTCAAGACCCTGCTCGACGCCGAGTTCTTCCCCGAGCTCGTGGAGTTCATGGAAGAGAATGCGGGGCTAAGCGAAAGCCTCATCTTCGAGGTTAGCCAACCGGCGATCATGTCGCTCAACGAGGCCGAGCTCGGCGCGCTCGATACGCTGGGCGCGCTCGGCTTTGGCTTCTCGCTCGACCACGTTGCCGACCTCGATATCGATTTTGTCGGCATGCGCGACCGCTTCTTCCGCTTCATCAAGATCGATGCCAAGACTTTCCTCGGCGCCATGCAGGAGAGTCGCGCGCCGTTCTCCGCTGCCGATCTCAAGCGCGCGATGGACGATTTCGACATGCAGCTGATCGTCGAGAAGGTGGAGCACGAGCACGAGGTGGCCAAGCTGCTCGATCACGGCGTCGAGCTGGCGCAAGGCCATCTGTTCGGCAGGCCGAGGCCGATGAGCCCGGCTTTGTTCCGCGAGATCGACGGCGCCGACGCGGCCTAGTATCGCTCTGGAGCCCGAGAAGCCGCGAGGGTTGGCCTCGCGGATTTGTCGTGCTCGGGGTCTATTCGCTCAGTCCGTCTTCCTTCAGGGCCTTCTCCTCGGCGCCGCCCGAACCTTCTTCTTCCATGGGCGGCTCGCGCATCGTCTCCGTCGGCTGCTCGGCTCCCTCGCCGACAGCAGCGGCGGGCGGCGTGATGTCAGGCCGCAGATCCTGCCAGACCTCCTCGTTCTCGACGTCCCCAGCGAGAGTGACCAGTGGGGCGCCGGCGTCGAGGGGGAGGTATGAAACGGCCTCAGCGTGGCTGATGCACGCGAAGGCGCCGAGCGCGAACGCGGCGCTCGCGGTCATGAAGTGGTTTCGCATGTGATGAAGTCTCCTCCGACAAAGGCCGCCCGTCTTGTGACCCCGGGCGGCTTAGGGGCACCCTGCCACAGACCTGTATAGGAACCACCCAGAGTATACGCCGCAAATTGCCTCGAGCTTTTCGAAAAATCTAAGCGAGGCAAACTGTTGGCGGGCCACCGGCCACGCCAGGCGCTTAGTGGCGGAAATACCACAAAGAAAGCAAAACCGCCGGGATGGGGGGCTGGGCCATTTCCGGGCGCCCCCATCCAGAGTACAAAGAGAAAGCTTTACGATCCAAGCAGGGGGAACGGACATGTTTGGGGGACTGACAAAAACATCCAGCCGCATCGCCATCGCAGCTGCTTTTGGCCTGATGCTTGGCGGGTTCGCGTTCAAGGCGACCCCCGCTCAAGCAGCGGACCTCGGCGGCGATTGCTGCGCGGATCTTGAGGAGCGGGTGGCGGAGCTTGAAGCGACGACCGTCCGCAAGGGCAACAAGAAGGTCTCGGTGACCTTGTCCGGTTGGGTGGTCAAGTCGATCAACTGGTGGGACGATGGCAGCCTCGACCATCTGGTGGTTGGCGACAAGGACTACGATCTTGGCACCCGCTTCGCCATCACCGGCTCGGCGGTAATCGCGCCAGGCTGGTCGGCCGGTTTCAACATCACCGTCAATACCCAAGGGGATGTCTTCGGTACCGGTAATCAGTTCAATGACTTGGCCAACGGGACTGCCGGATCTAGAGACTATTCCAGCATCGCCACGCTGTACTCGTATATTTATATTAAGAGCGACGTGTGGGGCACTCTGAACTGGGGTCATCTGAGCCCGGCTTCGGATAATCCGGCGGTTCTCGCCGACATTTCCGGCACGGTGATCGAGAGCAATGCGGTGAACTTCGAGGGCGCTGGCTTCTTCTTGCGGCCTAAAGGTAGCGCCGGGGGTCTACAGGGCCTTAGCCCCCTGACCTGGGGTAACTTCATGACCTGTAATGGCCTCGGTGCTGGCCTGGGTACGGATTGCT
>DATICH010000117.1:0-6724 GCA_035456885.1 Methyloceanibacter sp. | reverse complement strand
GAAGTCCAGCCCCTCCGTGCTCGGGTGGTAGGCGATCTCCTCGGGAGACGGCCTGAAGGCGTCGACATCGAGCACCGCATTGAACGAGGAGTTCGCAAGCGCATTCATCAATAGCGGCGAGCCTGCCGAATTCTTGAGTGCCACGGCGGATGTGGTCGGCCTAAGCCGGTCGCCCTTGGTCGCGCCGTTGACTTCGTTGCGACCCCCGAGCGATCCAGTGGAGCCTGTGTAGCCAACTAGGCTCGCGGCGATGAGCTGCTTGCCGGCGGACGTCACCGCATTGGCGCCCTGATAGTGGTCGGCTCGCGGTCCCTTCCCGCCGACGCGGAACAGCAGGGCGGTCTCGCGCGGCAGGGCTTTCGGCACTATCTCAGCCTTGTGGGTGAGCGCCTGAGCCGAGCCTTGGCCGGCAAGGTAGAGCTCGATATGAAAAGCGATGGGATTGCCGGGGACGGCGGCTACATAGCCAAGACCGATCACGGGGAGCGGCACGAGCGCGGCGAAGCTATGCCACACCCGGCGAGGCAAGCGTCGGCCCATGTTCCCTCCAGGTTACCCCGTAACCTCACAGGAAAATTCAGGCCCGATACGCGGGGCCGTCATTCTCCCGCATTTACCCCAATCGCGACCGAAACGCGGCGCGCGGCTGAAGCGTCCCCAAAAACCTTCGGGCATAATGGTGGGAAATCAGAGAGTTAGTTGAAAGTCCCCCACCGGTTCAAGCCCGGAGTCCCGTCTAGTTACCTTAACCGTGCCTAATAAATTAGGGCAAATTGTGGTGGGCGGCAACTCGGCCCCAACCTCTTTGCTGGGGATGGCTAACGATTTGTTACCGGGATTTTGCGGCCGAGCGCGGCTTGGGCCGCGGCGAGTCTCGCCACGGGCACGCGATAGGGCGAGCAGGATACATAGTCGAGCGCGATTCGATCGCAGAAATTGATGGTCTCCGGGTCGGCGCCGTGCTCGCCGCAGATGCCCATTTTCAGCTCCGGACGCGCTTTCCGTCCACGTTCAACGGCGATTTGCATCAGTTCGCCAACCGCCTTGTCGAGTGTAACGAAGGGATCGTGCTGTACGATTCCCTTCTCGACATATTCGCCGAGGAAACTTCCGGCGTCGTCGCGGCTGAGGCCGAAGGTGGTTTGAGTTAGGTCGTTGGTGCCGAAGGAGAAAAACTCGGCGCTCTTACCGATCTCACCCGCCATCAGACAGGCGCGCGGCAGCTCGACCATGGTGCCGACCGAATAGGCGACACTCGTGCCCCGCTCCTGCTCGACTGCGTGGGCGACGGCGGCGATACGCTCCCTGACCAGATCGAGCTCGCCCTTGGTGGCGACCAGCGGCACCATGATCTCGGGGATGACGCGGTCATGCAGCGCCTTGCCGGCCTCAATCGCCGCTTCGAGGATGGCGCGAGCCTGCATCTCCACGATCTCCGGATAGCTCACCAACAGGCGCGACCCGCGCTGGCCGAGCATCGGGTTGAACTCGCTCAGCGCGGCGACGCGACGGCGCAGCCGGCCGACGCTCACGCCCATATCGGCGGCGACCTCGCCGATGACTTCATCGCCATGCGGCAGGAATTCATGCAGCGGCGGGTCGAGCAGGCGGATGGTCACCGGCAGCCCCGCCATGATCTCGAACAGCTCAATGAAGTCCTGACGCTGCTCCGGCAGCAGCTTGGCGAGCGCCGCGTGGCGTCCCTCTTGATCCTCGGCAAGGATCATCTCGCGCATGGCGAGGAGACGGCTCTGCTCGAAGAACATGTGCTCGGTGCGGCAGAGCCCGATGCCTTCGGCGCCGAAAGCGCGCGCCTGGCGCGCATCGGCGGGCGTGTCGGCATTGGCGCGAACCCTCAGCCGGCGGAAGCCGTCGGCCCATTGCATCAGCCGGTTGAAGTCCTCCGACAGCTGCGGCTCGCGCATCGGCACGCGGCCCTTGATGATCTGGCCGGTGGAGCCGTCGATGGTGACGACGTCGCCCTTGTGCAGCAACGTGCCGTTCGCCGACAGGGTTTCGCGGTCCAGGTCGATCGCGACCGAAGAGGCCCCGACGACGCAAGGTCGGCCCATGCCGCGCGCGACCACGGCCGCGTGGCTGGTCATGCCGCCGCGCGTGGTGAGGATGCCGGCGGCGGCGTGCATGCCCTGCACGTCTTCCGGCGAGGTCTCAATGCGGGCGAGAATCACGGTGTGGCCTTGCGCCTTGAGATGCACCGCCTCGTCGGCGTCGAACACCAGCTCACCCGAGGCGGCGCCCGGCGAAGCGGGCAGCCCCTTGGCGAGCACCGTCTTCTCGGCCTTGGGATCGAGCGTCGGATGCAACAGCTGATCGAGCTGGTTGGCGTTGATGCTCTTCACCGCCTCCTCGCGCGTGATCAGCCCCTCAGCGGCCATGTCGACGGCGATCTTCAGCGCGGCCTGAGTCGAACGCTTGCCCGCGCGAGTTTGCAGCATGAAGAGCTTGCCTTCCTGCACGGTGAACTCGATGTCCTGAATGTCGCGAAAGCTGGACTCGAGCTTGGCGCAGGCGGCTTTCAACTCGGCGAAGGCCTCGGGCATCAGCTCTTCCATCGATGGGCGGTTCGAATTCGAATTGCGGCGCGAGGCCTCGGTCAAAGGCTGCGGCGTGCGCAAGCCGGCGACCACGTCCTCGCCCTGCGCGTTGACCAGGAACTCGCCGAAAAGCTCGCGCGCGCCGGTGGAGGGATTGCGGGTGAAGACGACGCCGGTCGCGCTCTTCTCGCCCATATTGCCGAACACCATGGCCTGGATGGTGACGGCGGTGCCCCAATCGTCGGGGATGTCGTGCAGGCGGCGATAAGCGATGGCGCGCGCGTTCTGCCAGGAGCCGAACACGGCGGCGACGGCGCGCCAAAGTTGCTCGTGAATGTCTTGTGGGAAGGGCTTGCCGAGCTCGCTCTCGACCAGGGCCTTGAAGCGGGCGACGATCTCCACCCAATCCTCGGCGCCGAGTTCGGTATCCAGCTCGAAGCCCTTGAGACCTTTATAGTTCTCGAGGATCTCCTCGAACAATTCGTGGTCGAGGCCGAGCACCACGTCGGCATACATCTGGATGAAGCGGCGATAGGTGTCGTAGGCGAAGCGGCGATCGCCCGAGCGGCGCGCCAGACCTTCGACCGTGGCGTCGTTGAGGCCGAGATTGAGCACGGTATCCATCATGCCCGGCATCGAGGCGCGCGAGCCGGAGCGCACCGAGACGAGCAACGGATTCTCCACGTCGCCGAAGCGCGCGCCGACCACTTTGCCGACCTCGTCGAGGGCGGCGCTGACCATCGGTTTGAGCTCCTCGGGGAGCTTGCGGCCGAGCTCGTAATAGACCGTGCAAAGCTCCGCGGAGATGGTGAAGCCGGGGGGCACCGGCAGGCCGAGCCGCGACATCTCCGCAAGAAAGGCGCCCTTGCCGCCGAGCCGATCGCGATCGGCGGCGGAACCGTCGGCGCGGCCGTCGCCGAAGGTGAACACCCATTTAGGCGCGGTCTTGGGCACGGGCTCCAACCTTGTCATCGTGTGTTCCGTGGATCCGGGTGCGGCTCTTTTACCGGCCCCCCGACCTTCACACAAACCGCTCTCGGCGGAAATGGTTTAGGAGCGTGCGGCTTTCGGCACGCGCAGGCGGCGGTCGGCGATGAAATCGCCGGTGCCGATCAGCCTGGCCCGCGGCGCCTGTGGCAGGCCGTAGGTCCAGGCTTCGACCTTGCCGCCTTTATCGAGGGCGACCTCGATGGCGATGCGCCGGAAGAAATCGTCGTCGTCGCCGGTGAAGCCCTCATATCGATCGAGATCGGCAAGCAACCTGGGACCGGCCTTCAGCTCGAACACATCGCCGATCACCCGATATTTCGAATCGGGACTGAAGACCGCGCCCGGATGGTCGCCGAAATCGTAGAGCATGCCCGGTGCGCTGCCTCTGCCGAGATGCTTTGCGCCGACCCGCAGGCGGTGCGCCATCGGGTGGGCGCTTCCCGCGCGCAAGGTGCCATAGACGAATAGATGATCCGGCATTTGGCTCACAATTATTCCGGCAATTATTCCGGCAATTTCACGTTGCCATGCTCGTCCAGCGGCCAATGCGGGTTGTGGGCGATTTCCCAGACATGGCCATCGGGATCGGCGAAATAACCGTTATAGCCGCCCCAGAAGGTCTTGGCCGCCGGTTTCAGGATCCGCGCGCCGGCTGATTCCGCGCGTGTCATTACCGCATCGACCTCGCCTTCGCTCGCGACATTTTGTGCCACGACGATGCCGCCATTGCCGGTCCACAACCCGCCGGCCTGCGCGTCCTCAATCTGCGCTTCCCGCCCCCACAGCGCGAGCACGACACCGCCGGCGCGGAAGAAGCTCACATCGTCTTGACTCGCGGTCTTGGATTTCACAAAGCCGAATTGCTCATAGAAGGACGTGGCCTTGGCGATATCCGCAACGCAGAGCGTGATGAGGCTGATATTCGGCAACGAGGCTAGCCTTCGATCTTGGAAAAATCGGCCACGGTTAACGTCGTGGCGCGGATTCGGTTCAAGAGCCTAAGGCGGTTCTCGCGCAAATAGTAATCCTGCGTGTTGACCGTGACGGAATCGAAGAAGGCATCGACCGGCGCGCGGAGCTTGGCCATGGCTGCCATCGCCGCCGCGAAATCCTCGCGGGCGACCGCTTCTGCCGCCTCTTTCTCGACCTGATCGACGGCCTTGGCGAGCGCCTTCTCTTCGGGCCGCTGGAGGAGGTCGGGGTCCGGAGGCTTATCGTAGGCGACGTTGTCTTTCTTTTCCTCGATGCGCAGGATGTTGATGGCACGCTTGGTGCCGGTGAGCAGATGCTCGCCGTCCTCGGTGTCGAGGAACCGCCCGAGCGCCTCGACCCGACGCACGATCATCAAGAGATCGTCGCCGCCAAGCGCGAACACGGCATCGACCAGATCGTGCCGCGTCCCCTGCTCCCGCAGATGCACTTTGAGCCGGTCGGCGAAGAACGCTAGGAGGTCTTGACTATTTTGCCGAAGCCTTCGCTCTCCATGCAACACGCTCTTGTGCGAAATGGTTCCTCGGAGATTCTTGTCAACTTCAATCGCGTGTAACTCAAACCTGTCAAGCAAAGGCAGTCGGACGCCGTTCTCAAGCACGGTGCGGATGACGCCGAGCGCGGCGCGGCGGAGCGCATATGGGTCTTTCGAACCGGTCGGCTTTTCGTCGATGGCCCAGAAACCCACCAGCATGTCGAGCTTGTCGGCCAGCGCGACCGCGACCGCGACCGGCTCGCGCGGAACTTCATCGGCGGGCCCCAGTGGCTTGTAATGCGCGGCGATCGCGTCGGCGACCGACGGGTTTTCCTGCTGGTCGAGCGCATAGTAACGGCCCATCACGCCCTGCAGCTCTGGGAACTCGCCGACCATCCCGCTCACCAGATCGGCCTTGGCGAGGATGGCAGCACGTTCGGCCAAGTCCGGCTCGGCGCCAACCAGGGGCGCAATCTCGCGCGCAAGTTTGAAGATGCGCTGCACGCGCTCATACTGCGAGCCGAGCTTCTCGTGGAACACGATCCCTTTCAGCTTCGGCACGCGGTCGGGCAGCATCACATTGCGGTCCTGCTCGAAGAAGAACTTGGCGTCGGAAAGCCGCGCCGCGATGACACGCTCGTTGCCGGCGACGATGGCTTTGCCGCCATCCTTCGCCTTGAGATTGGCGATTAGTATGAATCGGTTGGCGAGCTTCCCTTGCTTGTCGCGCAAGGAGAAGCATTTCTGGTGCGCCTTCATGGCGGTGGACAGTACCTCGGGCGGCACCGACAGGAAGTCCGGATCGAAAGTGCCCATGAGCGCCATGGGCCATTCGGTGAGGCCTGCATTCTCTGCGAGCAGCGCCTCATCCTCGACCAGGGTCAGTCCCTGCTTGGCGGCAAGCGCGCGTGCATCTTTGAGGATGCGGGCGGCGCGCTCCTCGCCGTCGAGGACGACATAGGCTTCGCGCAGCTTCTTTTTGTAGTCGGCGAAGCTCTTCACACTAAATGACTTCGGCGCGAGGAAGCGGTGGCCGCGCGTCTGCTTGCCGCTCTCGATGCCGCCGATTTCGAACGGGACCAGCTTGCCGTCGAGCAGGCAGAGGATGGTATGCAGCGGCCGCACCCAGCGTAGCCTGCCAAAGCCCCAGCGCATGGATTTCGGCCAGGGAAAGTTTTTCACGATCTCCGGCACGATCTCGGCGACGACCTCGGCGGTGGGCTGGCCGCGCTTCTCGATCGTTGCGACGTAATAGGCGCCCTTCTTGTCCTCCCGCTTTTCGGCCTGGGCGACCGAGCTGAGGCCAGCCGATTTGAGGAAGCCATTCATCGCCGCTTCCGGCGCATCGACGCGCGGTCCTTTTTTCTCCTCACGCAGATCGGGTGAGCGGGACGGCAAGCCCTCGACCACGGCGGTTAGGCGGCGCGGCGTGGCGTAGGTCTTGATCTCTCTGCATTCGAGCCCCGCCTCGGCGAATTTGCCGGCAAGCAGACGTGCGAGGTCCTCGCGGGCGCGGTTCTGCATGCGCGCCGGAATCTCCTCGGAGAACAGCTCAAGCAGCAGCTCAGCCATCGGCGCCGCCCGCCTCGGTCTTGAGCCACGCGGCACAGCACGCCTTGGCGAGGTCGCGCACGCGCAAGATATAGGCCTGTCGCTCGGTCACCGAGATCACGCCGCGCGCATCGAGCAAATTGAAGATGTGCGAGGCTTTGAT
>DATICH010000116.1:0-2860 GCA_035456885.1 Methyloceanibacter sp. | reverse complement strand
GTGATCGACCGGCTGCTGCTCTGGAGCCTGCCCATCGGCACGACCGACGGAATGGATACAGGTCAAATCAGCCTGATCCTGAGCGAAATCAAATCGGTCGCGGCCGGCAATATCTTTGGCGAGCCAAGCCTGGTGGTGCAGGAGGCGGCCGAACGCTATCAGCGCTGGCAGGCCATCGCCCGCTACGCGATGATCGCCGCGGCATTCAGCATTGCGCTGCTCGGACTGGCCATCGCCTCGAGCCGCATCAGCCCCGAGTTTCGCGCGCGGCATGGAACGGAGCGCGTGCTGACCGGACTGATGATCGTCTGCTCGCTGATCGCGATCCTGACCACGCTCGGCATTGTGATTTCATTGCTGATCGAGGCGCTGCGCTTCTTCGACCGCGTTTCACCGCTCGAATTCTTCTTCGGCCTCAACTGGGAGCCGCAAATTCCCATTCGCGAAGGCCAGGTGACAGCGGGCGGCGCCTTCGGCGCCGTGCCCGTGTTCGCTGGCACGCTGTTGATCGCTTTGATCGCCATGGCTGTCGCTGTGCCCATCGGCCTCTATTCTGCAGTCTATCTCACCGAATATGCGCATCCGAAGGTGCGCGCTACGATCAAGCCGGTGCTTGAGCTCTTGGCCGGCATTCCGACCGTGGTTTATGGCTTCTTCGCCGTGCTGACCGTGGCGCCGGCTTTGCGCGGTTTCGGCGAGCTTATCGGTGTCCCGATTGCACCGAACAGCGCGCTCGCCGCCGGCGCGGTTATGGGCATCATGATCATCCCGTTCATCTCGTCCTTGTCGGACGACGCCATCGCCGCCGTGCCGCGCACGATGCGCGACGGTTCCTATGCCATGGGCGCGACCAAGGGCGAGACCATCACGAAGGTCCTGCTACCGGCGGCGCTGCCCGGCATCATGGGCGGCGTCTTGCTCGCCGTCAGCCGCGCCATTGGCGAGACCATGATCGTGGTGATGGCCGCCGGTATCATCGCCACTCTGACCGCGAATCCCTTGGAGCCGGTCACCACCGTGACGGTGCAGATCGTGACCTTGCTGATCGGCGACCAGGAGTTCGACAATCCAAAGACGCTCGCCGCCTTCGCACTCGGCCTCGTGCTGTTCCTGGTGACCTTGGCGCTCAACGTGCTGGCGCTGCAAATCGTGCGCAAATATCGAGAGAAATATGAGTGACGTTCAGGCCATAGATCAGCGCTCCAAGTTGCGGGAATGGGCTTCGCCCGAGGCGGCAAAGCTGGTGCGGCGGCGCTATGCGGCGGATCGCCGGCTCCAAGCCTACGGCATCATTGCCATTGGGCTCGCCGTCGGGCTGCTCGGTGTCCTCGTCGCGTCGCTCATCGCCACCGGCGCGCCGGCCTTTTTCCAAAGCAAGGTCAATCTCGAGATCTATGTCGATCCATCCAAGGTCGATCCGAAGGACCCGGCCAAGGGTAATTTCCGTAGCATCGTTCGCGAGGCGTTCCTCGCCCAGGTGCCGCAGCCGGAGACCGACAAACGGAAGACCAATGTGCTCAAGATTCTGACCTCGGATGCGCCCTACATCGTGCGGGACTATGTGGTGGCGCATCCCGACACGATCGGGCAACGCATCACGGTTCCGATTGCCCTCTCCGACCCGTTCGATCAGCTCTACAAAGGCGTGATTCCTAAAGAAGTCGAAGCGCTGACCTGGTTCCAGCGGCGCTGGTTCGAGCGGCTCGAGAACAGAGGCGTCGTGTTCGCGCATGACGGCCGCGTGTTTCTCAAGCTCGATACTTATCTCGACCCGGCCAAGATCGAGTCGGGCGACTTCGCCGCAATTGCCGGCGATAGCCTCCAGGCCTATTTGCCGAATGTACACGACGGCAGTCTGACCAACATGTTTGCAGACGACGCGCCGGACGCGATCAAGCAACAAGTCGAAGCCGATCCAAGCCTGATCGGCAAGACGGTGCAGATCGAATTCCCGGTGGCGCCGCCCTACCAACAACTTGCCGAAGGCAAGGCACCAATGGTGCTCAATCCGCGCTTCACCCCCGAGCAGATCGCCGCATACGACGCGCTGATCGCCAAGGGCCTGATCAGCCTGCCGTTCAACTGGGAGCTGTTCTTCAACGCCGACAGCCGCTTTCCGGAGCGGGCGGGTCTGGCCGGCGCCATCGCCGGCTCCTTCTACGCCCTGCTGGTTTGTTTCCTGTTGAGCTTCCCGATCGGCATTGCCGCCGCCCTTTATCTCGAGGAGTTCGCGCCGAAGAACCGCTTTACCGATTTGATCGAGGTCAACATCAACAATCTCGCGGCGGTGCCGTCCGTGGTGTTCGGCCTATTGGGACTTGCGGTGTTTCTCGGCTTTTTCGGCCTGCCGCGCTCGGCGCCCTTGGTCGGCGGCATGGTGCTCTCGCTGATGACCTTGCCCACCATCATCATCGCCACGCGCGCCGCGCTCAAGGCGGTGCCCCCCTCGATCCGCGAGGCGGCGCTTGGGGTCGGCGCTTCCAAGCACCAGGTCATGCTGCATCATGTGCTGCCGCTGGCGATGCCCGGTATCCTCACCGGAACTATCATCGGCATGGCGCAGGCGCTCGGCGAGACCGCGCCGCTGCTCTTGATCGGCATGAACGCGTTCATCCCGAGCGTCGAGAATGTCGGTCTCCTCGAGCCGGCCACGGCGCTGCCGACGCAGATCTTCAGTTGGGCCGACAGCCCGGAACGTGGCTTCGTGTCGCGAACCTCGGCGGCGATTCTGGTGCTGCTGGGCTTTCTCGTGATCATGAACATCGTTGCCATCGCCCTTAGGCACAAATTCGAGCGGAAGTGGTAGAAGGATGCGCGGAATGGAGGCGAAAGTGGAGGCTCGGCCAGTGGTCAAGGTGGA